>JAJRYU010000349.1 GCA_024275615.1 Planctomycetota bacterium | reverse complement strand
CTATCGCGCGCAAAAGCTTTGAGCACATCGAATATTCCCCTCTCATTAACGCTCGAATCCACCGATTCGGCAGTAAGAGAAAAATCGCCAATCGGTCTTTGGCTCGGCAGTTTGCCTCGTTCATGAGTGTTCTCAAGTACAAGCCAGTCTTGGATGCCAATGACTGGATGCATGTAACTTACTACTTGCTCCTCCAGGACCGCATCGAAGAAGCCATCCAAACAGCGGCTAAGATTCAACCACAAGAGATCGACTCGCACATTCAGTACGACTATTTGCGAGCCTACCTGGACTTCTTCACCGACGATCATCTCATCGCGCGCGCTGTGGCTGAGCGCTACGCCGATCATCCCGTCTTGCGCTGGCGAAAGAAATTCCGCCTTGTGATCTCTCAACTCGACGAAATCGACGGCAGAAAGGCGATTGCACACGAAGGTGGTGGCAAAAATAGGAATGGCAAGCCCGGTGAGTCATCGGGGCCAACTCTTGATCTGAAGGTAAGGTCTCGTGAGATCACAATTGAATACACCCACCTGGAGCAATGCGAAATCGCGTTCTACGAGATGGACATCGAGTTCATGTTTTCAGCGAATCCTTTCGTGCGCAACGAAAAAGGCTCTTTCGCCTATGTCCGCCCAAACCTAAGTCGCACCATTCAACTCAAGGCCGGTGGTGAACGTCAAAATGTGACACTGCCTGAAAAATACCGCAATGCCAATCTCCTTGTCGAAGTGGCAGCCGCCGGTTTGGTCAAGCGCCAATCGTGTTTCGCCAGCTCCTTGTCCGTGTGGATCGACGAGAATTCGGGACAGTTGCGAGTCTCACATGCAGATTCAAAGAAAACCCTTCCCAAGGTCTACATCAAGGTATTCGCTCGAGAACAAAACGGCACCGTACGTTTCCACAAGGATGGCTACACTGATCTCCGTGGACGATTCGACTACGCCTCGCTCTCTGGCCCCAAGGGCAAGACGGCTATGACATTCGCCATTTTGGTACTCAGCGACGAATATGGTGCTGTGGTTCGGGAAGTCGTGGCTCCCGTTCAGTGAAAAGAACTAGCCATGGAGGAATTGGCATCGAAGATGTGGGACCCGGTCAAAACGCCCGCATTGAGGGCCACGATCGCAAAATCATGAAAACTCAGCGACGAATCAAACGTCACCTTGGAACTAACCGTAGTGAATGGCAAACAAGAGCTTAGAAGCAGGTGAGTATTAACTCGCGAGAAATTCAGCCCTCGATCTCTTAGATTGTTAAGGACTCCCATTCATTAGTCGCAAAACTCTTTGACAAGTTGGGGCTCAAAACCATAAAACTGGGCGGAGATCGGGCTTATCCCAAGGCGATCTTCGTTCGATTCAGGCTGGACGGGGTCACAATTGACCGGCACAGGAGAGAAATAGATGTTGCAACGAATCTTGTTGGCCCTCTTACTCGTCACTTTGACGACGTCTTATCTGGGGGCACAAAATCTGCACCGCGATCAAAAACGTGGATTTCAGATTAACGCACCGGCCAAATGGACGCAGATCCCCATTTCAACCGCCGAAAAATGGGTCGTCGCCAAGTACCTTTCTGATAAGGACTATCGCGACAAGGCTGAGGGCCGAACCCATCGACCAGAAATGAAGGTTGTTCTTTTCCCAGATGCAGTGACAAAAGAACGTGGCGCAAAAATCACCAAGACCGACCGCGGTTTTTCTTTCCGTCTCAAGAACCCGTATCGCGACTTCGATGCTTACATGAAAGCAAAGGCGCGCGGCGGCTTCTTCCTATCCGACACAAAGGAGCGCAAGGTCAATGGCATCAAGGTCGTCTGCCAACGCTACAAATTCGAAAAGCTCACGAGCCAGCGCATTGGAATTGTCTGGATCTTCGAAGGACGAGACGCCAAATGGGCTGTCTATTTCGAGGGTCTAAAGGATCACATCAAGAAGCTCGAGCCGATGTTTACTAAGAGCTTGAAATCCTTCAAATTCATCCAAAGAAAAGGTTCAATCTTAGAGAGTCAAAGCAGTGGTGACAACAACGTCGTCGTGGACACCACGCTTGGTGGAAAAAAAGAAACACCATCGGAAAAACGAAAGAAACGAGAAGAAAGATTTGACCGTCAAGTACGCCGCACGTCTGCAACACTGACCAGTGGTTGGGCCGTACAAAAAACAAAGAACTTCGTTGCTTTCACCCATGTCGACAAGAAGTATACGATGAGAGTTCTGAAACAATGCGAAGCCGTCCGCAAGTGGATGGACAAGAACTTCAAGTTCTTGAAGAACGGAACACCCGGTCGCACGGTCATTCGAATCTGCGCAAATTCCGCTGAAGAAAGGTCATTTAGGGAGACACTCGGCAGGTCGAACGATGCCTACGAAATCACAACGCACAAACCTGTTGGTGAGAACTCCTTCGAATCTGAGTTCGTCAACAAGGCAGTCGTCAACAAGTGGTTCAGCGACAAGGATCCGAAACTCTCGTGGAGCTTGCCCGGTTGGTTTCAGATCGGTCTCACACAAGTCCTTGGGTCTTCGGACCTCAAAGGCAGCACACTTAAGCTCAAGCCGAGCATATGGGAAAAAACTGCCATGCGGGAACTTGCCAATGACGACAAGCTGGCAAAACCAAGAAAGTTCCTGACTGCCAGCAACCAAGAATTCTACAAAGTTGAACACGCGCGTTCCCAAGCTGGAGCTTTCATGCGTTTCCTCCTGACCGGCCCCAAGAAAAAAGTCAAAGGGTTCATTGAAAACTACGTCAATGCCGTCCTTGTTGTCGCGGCTGAAGAAGAAGCACGTGAGAAGAAAGAGAGAGAAGCCGAGCGGATCAAATCGACCGCAGACCTCTCAGAGGAAGAGCAAGAAAAATTAGAAGATGAGCGCTTTCGCAAACGCAAAGGCAAGAAAGACGATCGTCTCCAAAAGATATTCGACCGCGCTTTTGGGTCATGGAATAGCTCCAAATGGAAGAAATTCGAATCCTCTTACATGAGCTTCGCAGGGTAATCAGAATGAAAACATCGAGTGCCTTTCTTGTCATTGTCGCCATCTTCATGTCCGTCCCAACTTTTGGGCAAGACAGCATGATTCTCAAGGACAGCCGTTTCATTGATGACGTCAAGATCCGCAAGACTGACCTTGGCTATGCCATTGTCTACAAAAATGGTGAGATCAACATCCCCGCCGACATGGTGAAGGAGTGTTTCATCGAGGGCAAGGACGGCTTCGTTCCGCGCAACGACAAGGAAAAGGAAAAAGTCGCCAAGGGTCTTGTCCCCTACGCCGGAAGATGGATCAAGAAAAAAAAGCGCAATGCCATCCTGGCCAAGAAAAGAGCCAAACGACAAGCAAAATACGAAGAGATCAAGAGTCACCGCGAATGGCGCAATCGCTACAAGACCAAGGGCAAGCAATTCAATTTTGAATACACTCTAGACCCAGATATCTTCAAGAATCTAGACGCACTCATGAATACGTATTACAAAGTCTTCATGAAAGATTGGCGGCTCTCGAAACCCTAAGGCGCGGGTCCCCTCAAGGTTTGTTTCTATCACGATCACGCCACCTTTTCCCAAGTTGGAGGACTAGGTGGTGGTGTTCAGGGCTATTATCGATTCGTCGAACCTCGGGAGCTCAACTTCTACTACAACCGGCTCGACCCCGAGTACACAATTGAAGTGATGTTTCATGAGGCCAACCATTATTTGACTCATCTCATCGATCTCAACTTTCATTACCCCCACAACATCAATGAAGCGATGGCCGAGTACTACGGTGCCAGCAAGTGGGACCCCAAGAAAAAGAAGATGAAAATCGGTGGAATTCTCGAGGGCCGTTTGACCGAAGTGATGACAGACATCCAAGGTGGTGAGATGGCTAAGCTTGAGGACTATCTCACCAACAAGTTGGGCTACAAGGACTACACCTGGGGATGGACGTTTGTTCACTTCATGATGGAGACACCCAAATACGCCAAGAAATTTAAGAAGTTCTTTCTTGGTTTGGCGCGTGATGGCGATGTCAAGCGCACATCAGAAGGTGGCCGCATGACCGTCACGGGTGCGAATTTCTTGACCGCATTCAAGAAAAAGATGAAGGTCAAGAATATCTCCGTACTTGAAAAAGAATGGTATGCCTACATCAAGCAGAACATGAAGCTGACTTCGCACCGAGGCTACGAGCACGCAGCTCGAGCCGCCATGGGCACCGATCGTCCTATTCGCGCTAAGAGATTCTATAAGTTGGCCATCGAAAACGACTCCGTCAACCCGGCAGTTTACTTACAATATGCGGAGCTTCTTCAGCGCAAGTCAGGCAACCTTGAAGAAGCTTTGTCCTTGATAGAAAAAGCCATAAAGATCGACCCATTGTATTCAGAAAGCTATCTCCGCCTTGCTCGCATCAAAGATCGGCAAGGAGAGGAGAAAGAAGCCAAACGATTGCGCCGTTTGGTGCGCGAAATGGACCCAGACAACACCTCACTCATGTTCGAAGATGCGCTTGGGAAAGTCGCTGGCGGCGACGAGGATTGAAGTAAGAACGGAGCTGCCAAGCTTCTACTTGGATTCCATAACCCAAACGCCATCCCAGTCCTCTGCCGGGGGAGTTTCCAAATAGGCTTGGCAACGATTCAAGTGCAGCTTGGACACCACGTCGGTAGGCCGCATGGCCAAGGCTTCCTCAAAAGTCTCGATAGCAGACGCCCATTCGCGGTTCTTGGCGGCTGCTAAGGCTCTGGTATAGAGTTTCAAGAAGGCAGAAAAGTCCTCCACGGTCTCATCGACCAAGTGGTCAAGCGCCTCATAGACCCGAACCGGCCTATTTTTCCCTTTCACCCGAATAACATCGATTTCGCGCACAAGGTGATCTTCTTGCAAGTCCTGCAATGTGAATTCACTGAGCAGAATTGCAGTACCGTAGAGTTTCGTCGCACCCTCGAGCCTTGAAGCGATGTTGACATGATCCCCTACTGCCGTGTAGTCCAGACGTTTTGGCGAACCGATGTTCCCGGCAACCACTTCTCCGGTGCACAATCCCACGCCAATTTCAATAGGTTTAGCACCTCGGCCTTCACGTACTTTGTTAAGAGAACGGAGCTGACGCATCATTTCATTGGCCGTGTGGAGGCCGTTGTCAGCGTCTCCTGCACTTTCGAAAGGTGCACCGAAGAGTGCCATGATGGCATCACCGATGTACTTGTCGAGGATGCCACCACGTTTGTGGACAATCTCCACCATCACTTCAAAATACTCATTGAGCATGGCCACGGTTTCCCGCGCTCCAAGTTCTTCTGAAAGAGATGTGAACCCTCTAATGTCAGAAAATAACACGGTGACTTTCTGGCTCCGGCCAGTCAGAGCCTCTGCTCCTGACTCCAGAAGCTGATCTGCTACTTCTTTGCTCATGTAGCGTGACATCGTGGTCTTGAGCCTTTTCTCGCCAGTCATGTCTTCGAATGCCAAGAGAAAACCTAAGGATTCGTCTTCCCCGTCGACGAGCTCTGTAGTCCTCAAATTCACCGAGGAAGCTTCCTCCCCACGATGGAAACTCTCATCCAACACGAGGTCGGCATCACCACTTTGCTTCACTCGATCAACGCTGGAAGTTACCCACGTGTTGCCATCTCCAAAATAGCTGATCGAGTCTTTGCCAATCACGTCTCTTTCCGTGCACCTCAATATCCGGCACGCAGCCGCGTTCACCGTGACTATGCGGCCAGAACGATTGAGCGTCATGATGCCATCTGTGGTGCTTCGCAGGATACTGTCACTGTAGTTTTTCATTTCAAGCACGCCCTGAAACAACCGGGCGTTTTCTAATGAAGCAGAAATCTGAGCGGCGAACGATTGTAAGCGCGCCTCGTCAGTTGCCCCAAACGCCCCTCCACGTTTGTTGAGAATCTGCGCAACACCAATCCTGGTACCACGCTTGTGCAGTATCGGCACGCAAAGAATGCTCCGTGTTCGAAAGCCAGTCTGCCTATCAATATCTTGGTTGAACCTTGAGTCTGAATAGGGGTCAGAGATGTTCTCAACCTTGCCAGTCGTCAGTACGCTGCCAGCAATGCCACTCTCCGCGGAAAATCGTATTTCCTTGGTTTCTAGTCCCTCTGCGAATCTGGACCAGAGTTCATTCGTTTCTTCATCATAGAGAAACAAGGTGCTCCGCTCAGCATCCAGTAGCTCAGTGGCAGCGTTCATGACCTTGGAAATCAGAGTGTCTAAGTTGATAACACCGGCGAGCTCATGAGTTATGGCATGGATTCTCAACTCGTCTCTAAGTTCCGTCGTCATGTGATTGAAGCCACGATACAAGTCAGCGTATTCGTCGGTACCAGCGACGCGCAATTCGACATCGAGATCGCCTTTTCTGACCAGCTGCATGGCCTCGCCAAGATCAGCAGCGCCATGAGTCGCATCAAGCGCGAGTAAATAGCCAATGATGAGAACCAAGGAGATACTCACTGCGACAAGTCCGCTGGCCCAAGCGATGATCGATCCGAACTCACTCAAACCAACAACCAACCCTTGTTTTTCTACCAGCAAGTGAGCCTTGTAAACTGTCGACCAAGCGAGAAAAGCGAGCGGCACAGCGGTCATGAAGACAGAGAGATAAAACAGTTTACTCTTCAGACGAATTGACTTGATCTTGGATTGCCAGCATTCTTCCAAATTGCCTTGGGCGGCCCACAAGCGTTCCACTACGGGAATCATCATGCGAGAGAGTGCAAAGTACTCATAGATGGCGTGCGCCGGCGATGCAAAAAAGAGTATGGAAAACGCCAGCAATAGGAATTGCCACGTCTCGTAGCCAGCGTCGAAAAAGAAATTAGCACCGTTGAGGACGATAACCACGAGGAGTGTTGCCAGCGGGCCATGAAGAAAGTTGATTCTCAAAAAGAAGAGAAAAGGCAGATTAAGAGCTCTGACCAAACCTCGGGGGTAAAAATCCGGATCAGGCGGTCCTGAGGTACCGTGCTTGCCATCGAGAAAGCTCAAGGCTTGGCCAACTGGAGCAAACTGACGACGAAGTACCATGACGTCTGGAATCACGTATGCGGGAACGCCAAAAGTCACACCAACGAGCATCAAGAACCACTGACGTCCGGTGAATTCGAGGCCACAGAATGCCAGAAACATCGTAATCAAGACGGCAACGCCAGACGCCTGAACGTAGAGCGCAATCAATCTCTTGCGAACGGCTGGGGCGGACGCATCAACAAGGACAGTACTCCCCTGGGCCCCTTTCCAGAGAGATCCTGGCTTGATCACTGAGGTCTTTGCACTGCGAGTTGGATTGCTGTTCTTGGATTTCGCCATGGTTTCATCCTACAAGCTTGCGCCGTTCTTGACGGCGCACCACTTGCTCAATCAGTCATCCAGCGCATCACGTGTTCGAGAGGTCCCCGCTTGAAGAACGAGCGCCATGCGGCGGAAAACGCAACCGACGTCACCCAACACATGACGACGAAGAACGCAATGAAACTCAGACTTTCACCACGGCGCATGTCGATCCACTTTAAGATGGTGAAACCAACAAGGGCATGACCAACATAGAGAGACAGAGCCATTTGTCCGGTCATAACAAGAGGCCACAGTATCCTCTGGAGTCGATGAATCGAACCCAGGATCAGACACAGACCAATTACCGTCAGCGAAGTACCAATGGCCGTCAGCATATAGAAAGGCCCAGTCGTATTCGCAGTTGGGTCCGTCATTGTGCTGAGCCTTTGCTTCGGCGTTGGCGTACGAATGGCCTTGGCGTCCACCCAATTCGTATCCCAAACCACCTCCTTTTGCCCCTCATCGCCGTCACGAACCGGCATGCGGCGTTCAATGCCTAAGAGTGGAACTGCAACAGGCCACGCTTTGCGTTTGCGGCGACGAAACCACGGTGGGCGGCCATCATCAGCATCGACGTTGGCTTTTGCCTCTTTGGCTTCCTTCTCATTGAAGATAATCTTGCGCCTCATGCTGCGCGTAAAATTCTTGATGTCCCGAGAATGGCTCGTTGGCGCCGGTTTGCCCTAGCCGTAAGACACCGAGAGAATGAGAGCTGGCTGCTTCTGACCGCCTCTTTTTACTTCTTCCACGCGCAAGCGACGATCCTTCCAAGGCCCGTCCTTGGCAATGATCACACGCAACTTCTCGACTCCTGCCAAAAACGCTTGATTTGCATCGGCGTCGAAGTTTTGGGCAAGTTCCAAAGGCAGAGGATCTGGCGGCGGTGGTCCTTTTTTCTTCTTATTCTCTGACTTCTTCGTGGCTTGCGATGTCGGGCTGGGTGTCGTGGTGGGAGCAGACGTTGCCGGAGCATGCTCGGCTCCTTGCCCGGGTCGACGCCCTTCCCCGGGTTTCCGCCTCTCCTTCTCTTTGAGCACCAATTGCGCATCAGCTGGCGCAGAAAGTGTGTAACGTTCTGGGTCTAACCAGCGCTCAAGGGGTTTCGCACCAACATGGCCGCCGATAGCCATAATGAGACCGCAAGCGACGAAGCCAATCCGCACGCGCCATTTGCTCGAATCAAAACGGCCAAGACAAATGCCAACGAAGAGAAACGCCAACCAAGGCAAGACCGGATGAATTCCTGTAGTAAAGAGATTCTTCGCGGCACCCCACCCTTCCCACACGCTCGTCCAACTGAATGGCTCTGTCGCATCTTTAGTGAACTGACGCCAAAATGCACCGGCAAGTATGCCGATCGTCGCCAAAGAAACCCAACGCGTCTTTAGCCCCAAGACGACGCATCCAGCAAGCAAGTAGAAAGCGTAAAAGTGGAGAATGTCAAATGACCATGCCGGATACCAAAGATAGCCGACACCGGCGAGGAAAAGGGCCCTCTTGGAAAGGATGCCACGGGCGCTGCGGAACTTCTTTCCAAAGGCCAGGAACAAGACCAAGAGAGTTCCCATCACGCCCATACCGACTTTCAGAAACAAACTCGTCGAACCGGAACGAATAGCAGCTAAGTGGTCACTGAATCTTTCCTCAACAGGCGCATCAGGTTTCTTCCCTTTCTCGACTCTGGGAGCCCTCGCCACGGGCCCAAAACTAAATGACCTTTTGTTGGCTTTTTCGACGACATAGAAATCCACGGCAATCCAGCTGGTTGAGAGCAGGAGTACTAGGGCAATGGGGCGCAGTGGTGCCAAGGCTTTTTGGAGCCCAACACGAGGTCGCGGCTCTGCTTTGTGGGCCTTGAAGAACAAAGTCATGCCGATGCCAGCGAGAATGACGAAGGTCGCAGCGGCACGCCCGGAAAAGACCTTAAAAATCTTGAGCAACCACTCTGGTTGTCCGGATCGCCCACCCATGAGGTAGCGGTAATTGACAATGACCATACCGAAGAAGGCCAAACAGCGGGCCAAGTCATAGCCAACGAGACGTTTCGACTTGACTGGGCCAGGAGTTGCCTCAGAGGGAACTTCGGGAAGCAATTCAGTATCTGACACTTGAATTTTCCTTGCTGAACGGTGGCAATAGCGCGAAGCGAGCGCTCACGGTCAGCGCTGACCTCAATTTAGGGCAGATAGTACCAGAAAGATCCGAACAGGGGACCGCCGCACCCCTATCTTACTCTTTGACCTCTCGTTAGAGTCGAAACCGCCCTTCTCGGGCAAAACTCCTGGGATCAAAGAAATCGCTCAGATTTCTGCATCCCATTCCGAATGCTGAGTCCCTTGTACTCCGCAAAGAGCGGACGAAAGGAGTTTTGCCGTGACACAACCTTTGAACCTCAGTCCTGAAACACTCCTGGCCCAGACCGATTGGCTTCGGTTCTTGGCCAGGCAGCTTGTTCAAGGTCAGGACAACCAGAACGATCTTGTTCAAGAAACATATCTGCAGACGCTGCGTCGGCCGCCGACGGACGCCCGCCTCACGGGCGCATTTATGGCCCGCGTCATGCGAAGATTGGCGGCTCGGCGAGGGCAGAGAGAGGGCCAAAGACATCGAGTTGAGTCGAACGCCTCATGCCAAGTGACCAAGGCCTCGCCGAAGGAGCTGGTCGAACGATTGACGATTCAGCGTGATCTTGTGGATTCACTCTTGGGGATTTCAGCAGCACATCGGGACGTCCTTATCTTGCGATTCTACGAAGACCTGGGGCCCAAAGAGATTGCTAATCGTCTGAATATCCCCTTGGCCACCGCCAAGTCAAGACTGCAACGGGGACTAAGAGAACTCCGCGAAAAAATGTCACGGACTTACGGCAACGACGATCAACTCATCCGCTCCTTGGCACCGCTGGCAGCATTGGCCGGATTCTCCGAACCCCAAACCGTCACCGGGGCAACAACCCTATTTCTGGCGAAGATAACAGGGGTCGCCGCTTTAGTTCTTTTTGCAATCTGGAGTGTAAGAGAATTCGCCGATGAAACAGACAATCTCAGCAGCGAGGAAGTCCCCTTGGTTGCCGAGTCGGATTCGCCACGGAGAAATCGCAGTGCTCAGCGTTCACGATTGCTGCCTCCAACAAGACAGAATCAAGAAAGCGAACCCCACGGCCCGGTCGAAGACGCTGGCCCTCTTGCTCAAGTCGTGGACGCAAATGGACGGGGAATCCCCGGTGTCTCGATCGCAGTCGAATCCCAAGTTCTGAATGTGAAGCGTACTGTATGGTCGGGAAGGACGGCGGGTCCCCATGGAACTGTGGACTTGAGAGCTGCCATGGCAACTCTTAAAGAATCGAATCTCTGTGGCTTGTTCTCGATCCGCTTGGGTTTCCCCAGTCTCAATGCTCCCCAAGCGCCCTTGAACCTTGAGAAGGAAATGAACTGGCCCATCAAGTTGACCATGCCAAAGACGGGCAACGTAGACTTGGTAGTCCTTAACCACGATGGTAAGCCACATTCCGGACGAGTTGGGGTCTCTGTCAATGGCGGAAGCCCCGAGAGGCTAGAGGAAAAACGTTTCAAGGGTAGCATGACGAGCTACACGACGAAGGCCCAAGCCAACGCCATCAGTATTCCTCATGTCGGTATCGGCCTGTCTTTGTTCTTGCGCGTTCATGACTTGGACAGCGAACGTCCGGTTGCGCATGTGCGTATACTAGGCCCGACAAAGCAGGGCCAATCTCTCAAGGTTGTGGTTAGTCTACCACCACCCTACCCGATCATCCGTGGGCAGCTCCTCCTTCCCTCGGGTACGATCAAGGGGTCTCATCCCTTTCAAGGAATCGTCACGAATCCAAGCGCAAAAGCGCCGACAAGCTTCGCAAATGCCAAGGAGGTTAGGACGATTCCTCAAGCATTCGACGTTGAAATCGACAGTCGAGGGCGTTTTGAATGTGTCTGGCGCTTCGAAGGTTCCCATGCCGCGCAACAAACATTGACAATCGGAGAGGCTATCGGCGGGTCAGCTTTCAAGAAACATGCCCTCGGCTTGGGTGCCACGACGACACTCAGTTTTCTGCCTGGAAAGCGTTTCATTGACGTGGGACAAGTCAAACTGAGTGCCAGCCCGACCTTGATGATTGGCCGTGTTCTTGACGATGCCGGATCTCCGGTCGCTGGCGCAAAAGTGACAGCTTCAGTCAAGAAAATCACCGATAGTCGTCGAGGAGGAATGAGGAACAAGACTGTTATCGGATTGGCCTACACCGATGCCGCTGGCCGCTTCTTGATCAAGGGAGCAACGGAAGCTGAAGAGATCATCCTGTCGGCGAAAGCCAAGGACCACGGCAGGCACAAGGCTGTTACTGTTCCACGGCAAAACAAAGAGACAAATTTGACCCTGATCCGCGGCGGCGGAATTGAAGGTAGGCTCATCCTGCAGAGTCCCCTCGATGCTTGGGGCCTTGAAATCCGCACAGTTCAAGAGTCCAGCTATGAATGGAAGGGACGGACAGTCAGGCGCCCCAGAACTAGCTTCGCCACATCGGTTCGAAACGGAGGAATCGGCCGAGATGGTCACTTCATTCTTCGGGGCCTACAGCCGGGAGAATGCCAAGTCAAAATCTCTGTCGCAGGAAACGTCATCAAGTCCTTCGAATCATTGTTGATCAAGGCCGGTGAAACGATCTCTCCGAAAGAACTGGCCAATATTGAACTAGGAACGATTCCTTCTGTCTTCAAGGTCACGCTCAGAAATGAATTGGGGGTCCCCTTGGCCGGGTCTTCTGTTCGATTCGAAAAAAAGACCAAGGGTCGATTCACCGTACAAACATCAATGACCGGAGCTCGCCTCGATGAAACTGGGTCATTCTGGACGACAAGATCGACCCCCGACCAAAAAGTATTCGAAGCCGTAGTATTGGGATTCAAGCCTCAATCCATCCCTATCGAAGGTCGTGAACTCTCAGCCAACCTGCAACGCGGCCCTGTCGTCGTGGTAAGCTTGGCCCAGTACCAAGAATTCGCCAAGGAAAATACCGAGATACGAGTGACGCTCTTGCGCAGTTTCGGAAGAAAGAAGCCGAGTATCAGCGTTCTTCAGGGTGCCAGATACATGCAAGTGCTGAAGTCCGGGACAGCCACTTTCCAAGTGAGCGCAGGTGGCGAATTTGAAATTCGCATTCAGGCGATCAGAAATGGCATGAGGCGGAGTGAGAAGATCGATGGACTCGATCCAAGGAGCGTGATCGTTCGAGATGGGACTCAAGAAGTCCAGATCGCCAGGAAAGAGAAATAGGATCGGGATCGGCCGGGAACCATGTCCTCTCGGCCTTTTCCTTGGTGGCGATTCTTGGCGATTGCTCATTGCCCTCGAATCATTGGAAATAGGCGCGAATATGGCGTTTCAGCTCATTCTGACCTCGAAGATTCTACGCTCCTGATTTGACCGATTGACGTTTGTATCATATTCCTAAGCATCCTGACTGCCCGTCGGAGCAAACTGACTCTCATGGGTGATCGGCTGCGACACTAAATACCAGAATAGGAATGAAGTAATGGCTATCATTGAAGCCGGTGCAGACGCACCTGACTTCTCGCTTGAGTCCCAGGACGGCGAGACAGTCAAGCTTTCTGACTACCGCGGCAAAAAGAACGTGCTGCTGGTTTTCTATCCCCTTGATTTTACCCCTACATGAAGCATCGAGATTCCCGGCATCCAGTCGCAACTGAGCGACTTTGATGCCACAGAGACCCAAGTTCTGGGTCTCAGCATCGACTCGAAATTCTGCCACAAGGCTTGGGCTGACAGCTTGGGTGGGGTCACCTACCCTCTCCTTGCGGACTTCCATCCCAAGGGCGAGGTCTGCAAGGCTTACGGTGTATGGCTCGACGAGCCAGGCATCGGTGACCGCGCCACTGTGCTTATCAACAAGGATGGCAAAGTTGTTTGGTCAGAAGCAGTTGGCCCTCCCGGAAAACGGGAAACGGGCGATCTCCTCGCTAAGTGCAAGGAAAATTGCTGCTAATCCTGTCTGGCACTGACCTTATGGTGCGGCTTTAACAAGAGAAGGACCTTCGCTTCTACAAAGGTGAAGGTTCGTCTTTTTGTGTAGAGTCAATTTGTTAGATCCGCGTATCACTCAATGATTCCAGAACCTAAGAAATCGGAGACGTTTGAAGTGAAAAGAACTATCGCAAGCCTGTTGTGTGCCGTCTTCTTGACGACTGCTACAACGTGGCTTCCCGCCCAGGAAGGCCCATCGACCGCCAAAGCCAAGCTCGATGCGCTGGAAAAGGCCTACAAAGAGTCAATGGCAACTTGGCAAAAAGAAGAGCGAGCCAAAATAGGGAGTTGGAAGGAGGCGGCCAAGAAGGCTAAGGCGGATGGGAAAGATGTCCCGAGCATGCCAGCCATGCGCATGACGCCACCCAAAGCGATTATCGCCAAACATGTCAAAACAGCTCAAGCCAATGCCTTGGAATACGCCGGGACAGATGACGCCATTCCGTTTCATCTTTGGGCGCTCCGCTATGGTTCCCGGATTCACGACAAAGAAGCGGTCATCGCTGCCGCCGACGCATTGACATCAACCCACATAAAAAGCAGCAAGCTCGAAGAAGTGCCGCTTACTCTGTCTTACATGGGACGTCTGATTGGCCAAGATAAGGCCGAAGCGTACATCCATAAGATCGAGATGAATAGCCCTCATGCAGATGTAAGAGCCCGCGCCATTCTGGCTCGTGTCACCAACGCCTTGCAAGAAAAGAGCGTAGATTCGATGGCCTACAAGGGCGCCAAAGAAGAGGCTCTTCGGGCCGCGGGAATGGCCACAAGTGCAGCGATCAAGGCCGAAGTCAAAGGTTTGATTGATGGTCGCGAGAACCTTGTCATGGGCAAAGTGGCCCCGGACATTGTTGGCGTTGACTTGGACAGCACAGCTTTCAAGCTTTCCGACTACAAGGGGAAGATCGTCATGCTCGACTTCTGGGGCGACTGGTGAGGTCCCTGCCGTGCCATGTACGATCACGAGCGGTCGCTCGTAAACGAAATGAAGAACCGACCCTTTGCTCTTGTCGGTGTCAACTCCGACAAGAACTTGGAGAAGATCCGCGCCATCGTCAAGAAGAAGAATCTCATCTGGAGGTCCTTCCAGAATAGCCCCAAAGGTTCGAAGGTGTCCATTTCTCAAACTTGGGCAGTCAAGGGCTGGCCAACTATTGTCGTCATCGATGAAAATATGCGAATTCGCTATCGCGGACACAATGGCAACATGGCCATCACAAAAGTCAAGGAACTGGTTAAGCAACTAGAAGCCAAGAATGACTCGAAAGGCCTTTAGCCCAGAACTTGGCGATTGATACTTGATAAGTGCCCCGGAAGGCCATTTGGTTTTCCGGGGTTTTTTGTTGATCGAACGAGAAAACTCATGACGTTTGCAGTTGTCACAATTCCGCTGGGATATCTTGCCATCGCTTTCTTGCCGGTCGTGATTGTCCTCATCATTTTGTTTCGTTGGTCGAAGAGCGGGCCTGCAGCAGCCTATTCAGTTGTGCGCATGGTCGCCCAACTCATCATGATTGGCTATTTCCTCAACTACCTATTCGAAGAAGATGCTCCCTGGTTAATTCTGTCAGTCCTTACAGTCATGTTACTCACCTCGTCTTGGATTGGTATTCGCCACCTACGAGTCAAGAGTCTTAGTGCCTATTCCCGTGCGCTCCTTGCTGTGGCCATCGGCAGCTTCCCCACCCTCTGCCTCATTCTCTTCGTCGTCACAAGAGCGGGTGGCGACATGAACGCTCGGCTGATTATCCCCTTAGCGGGCATGGTCTTCCCACCTTCGATGAACGTCGTCAGCCTGGTCGCGGAGCGCTTGCAATCGGAAAGGGATCGTGGTGCGAGTTTTGAGATGGCCAGAGAAGCCGCCTTGCGCGCCTCCCTTATCCCAGTGACCAACGCCCTCCTTGCAGTGGGTCTGGTGTCTCTACCAGGAATGATGACGGGACAGGTCTTAGCCGGTGTCGATCCGATGTTGGCTGTTCGTTATCAAATCATGGTCATGTGCATGATCTTCGGCGCATCGGGCATCTGCGCGACAACGTATCTCTATTTTTGCTCACGCAATCAGCAAGAATGAGCACACCCCAGGAACCAAAGATCCTGGGGTGGCGATCCTCTACTCCTCCGGGTCGTAGATACTTGGATCATCAGCGAGCAAACGATCCAAAGAGAGCGGGCCAGAACCACGCCAGACCAGGAGAACAAGCGTCACGAATACGAAGAAGGTAAATTGAAATGCCTCATTCGTCGACAGCATGCCACCGTAGTCACCTTCTCCAAAGAGATAGACGCCAACAGCTCCAAGAACGACCAGAGCATTGACACCTGCGGCCACGCGGCTGACAAATCCCAATGCCAAGCTCGCACCACCGATGACATGACAGAAAACGATGACCCAGGCAAGAAATCCCTGCCACTGCGGAAGAGGTCCAGAGAGCTTGGCTTCAAGCGTCGCCGTATTGGTGATGAAATAGATACCTTTGACCATCAACGCCAAACCGACATAGACGCGCAATCCATCCATGGGGCGCACATGCTTGAAAGCTCGGCCAATCGCCGGAAACAGTGGTTTTCTTGCCGGCCGAGCGGCCTCGATCGCAGCGCGTTCCGCCATGGCAATTCTGTGATTTTCGGAAGCTTCTGCTTCCATGGCTGGTGAAAATCGAACGAAGTACGTCAAGAAGCTTGCGGCTGCAACAGCGAAGCCAAGGATCAAAAACGCATCAGCGTAACTCAGGTCCTCCGATCTCATCAGAAAACCAGCACCAACAGCTCCCATGTTACCGCCAGCCCCAACGATGCCGGAGACGGCACCAAGGGCTTTCTTGTTGATAAACGGAACAACAGAATATGTTGCTCCTTCAGACATCTGCACAAACAGACTGAAGATGATCATCATTGGGATTGCGAGATGCAACACTGTCATCCTTGAAAAGAACATCAAGGCGATGCCTTCGATGAAGAGAGCGATAAAGAGCCACTTGACTCGACCTCTCAGGCCACCCTTCTTGACAAATTTGTCGCTCACATATCCACCCAGCGTTCGAGCGAAGATGTTCATCAACCCAAAAAGTCCCGCCGCCAGACCAGCCGCTTTGAGACCCAGTCCGAACTCTTCGCGGTAGTAGACAGCAGCGATTCCGTTGATGGTCAGTTCAATGCCAAAACAAGCAGCGTAAATGAGAAACAGCGCCCATACCCGTGGGTCTCGGAGAGCTTCGCCGAATGCGCCTTTTGTCCTCTCCTTCGAGCGAAATTCGCCAGACGCACGGAGTTCTGCGAAATTGCCATTGGGAAGGTCCGTGGTAAACTTGTAGTAGGCGATACCTGTCACAAAGCAAACTGCGCCGGCGACAACCATGGCAGATCGCCAGCTGATTGCGTCGCTATATCCGAGTCCGACAAAAGCTGCCATGACCAAGGGCATGACCATCTGGGTGACCCCGCCACCCAAGTTACCCCAACCAGCTGAAGTCGCGTTCGCTGTACCAACACAGTTCGGTGCAAACATGACTGAAGTGTGGTATTGAGTGATGACGAACGAGGCGCCGATCACACCGATTCCTAAGCGGAATAGGAGAAATGCCTCGTAGGTCTCCGCCATGCCAATGCACATCACCGGAATCGATCCGAAGATCAACAAGAAGGTGTAACTCTTCCTAGGTCCAATTCGGTCACATAGCCAACCAATAAACAAACGGGCGATGATTGTTATGGCGACAGACGCAATGAGAGTATTGCCCAGTTGCTGTTTGCTAAGCCCAAGCTCTTCCTTGACGATAGGCAGCAAGGGCGCAATACCGAACCACGCAAAGAAACACAGAAAGAAGGCAAACCACGACATGTGGAAAGCCCGCATTTGCGGGGTCTTAATGCTGAAAAGGTCGATCCGAGTGGCCTTGTTTTGGACTTCCATTCGCTGGACTCCGTTTTCATTGAACCAAAGGTTTGGATTGGATTCCCCTTCGCGAATTCCGCACCGGAGCGGCGAGACATGGTCAGAATTATGGTCCAAGAGTTGGCGAATAGCCGAAGATTCACCAGACAGGGCACAAATCCGCCCTGGAAGCGATTCTTGTCACTTGTGTGCTAGATCAAATGTCTTAGGGGCGTCGGGACTCGGAGAATTCGCTTTCAACTACGGTGGAGATTTTGCGCACATTCCTTCGGAGATGGGAAGGAGGTGGGCAGAAAGACCGTACAACCATAGGTAAACTGCATACTGGAGTTTGCAGACTGGAAACTCCAGTATGCAGCCCAAGAGACTGCAGCCAAGGATCCACTCAACTTTAATTCGGCTGAACAACGAGGCGAACTGTCTGTTCGAGGTCGACACCAGGACGGATCCGAATCGCAATTTGTCCCGCTGCGGATGCTCCTTTGGTATCGATTCCCAACTCGGGCCCTGTCGCCAAGAGGCTATAACTCCCGGGTCTTACCCCCGTAATCGCGAATCGGCCAAACTGGTCGGCGTCGACGGATGTGATTTCTTCTGTAAGCGCAAGACTGGCTAGGGCGCCTTTCGCCCCGGAGGGCATCGGTGTCCTAAGGCTCACGTGCGCTCCAGCTACGGCGCGCCCTCCCGCGCCAATGACCTGCCCCATGACACCTCCAGCTGGACGCAATTGAATCTCGATGTCATCGATGGGCTCGCGCGCAAGAAGCACGTATTCCCTGGGAGAGGAATCTTGTTGCTTGAAGTGAGACGCCACGATTTCATAGCGGCCAGGAGAAAGTCCATTGAGCACGAATTTGCCTTGAGTGTCGGTGATCGTCTGGACTTGCTCAAGCGCCAAGAATGGTTGTGCTCCATTCTTCGGATCGACGGAGTCGACGTCGCCAGTCATGAGAGCTTGCTCGGCGGCATCATTTGCGGCCGCTTGATCACCCGTAAATCGGGCAATGACCT
>JAJRYU010000348.1 GCA_024275615.1 Planctomycetota bacterium | reverse complement strand
TCCGTCCGAATCTCCATGGAAATCAAAGAGTTCCAATCCGGCAACGCCGAAGGCTTCGAACGCGGCGCCGCCGTAAAATCCGCCGCCCTCACCGAAGAGCAAACAAAGATCCTCGAAGCCCGAGGCTACCTCAGCCCCGAAGAAATCCACAAACTCGCATCCAAAACCAAGAAGGCCGTAGGAGTAGACGAAGGCGAAAAAGCCTCCTGCCACTCCGACTATGTCGACTCCGACGACGCCCAACAAGCCCAAACCGAAGTCCTCGTCCAACTCAACACCGCTCCCGCCCACGGCATCGCCGCCGAAGATCGGTTGATCTGAGTATGCGGTGAGAGAATTTAACTGTTTCGTGTGGACTTAGTTTTTCCAGTCATCATCTGGCATGGTCCGTTTCATAAACTCATCAAAGAGTGGGACAGTGAATCCAGTATCGCCGTGCGCAGGGCTCCAAATCATCCCTTTGTGGATGAGATTGCTTCGGGTGGGTGCAACGGAGGATACCTTCCGGTCGAGTATGGTTGCAATATCACCGGAACGGTGTGGCCCGGGGCCGAGTTCGGCCATTGCCCGAAGATATTGCTTTTCATAAGGGGTCATGCGATCAAATCGGACACGGAAAAAGCTCTCGTCAAGTGCAGCAATAGCCGTAATCGATGCTGATTCTACATCGTCTCGTGTGAGCGGACTCTTGTCAGCAACATCCCAAGTATGCTTTCCCCATTCCTGAATAAAATACGGGTAGCCCTTGGTTTCAGCTACAATTTTGTCAAGCGCTTCCTCGTCGTATTCAACACCCTCATCACGAGCCGGTTTGCTGAGCGCGTACTTCGCATCTGCATCATCGAGCGGCCCAATGGTGACAAACTTAAATAATCGTTCCGCGTATGACTTGGCATCTCCGAACCGCCCAGGAAGCTGAGGCAGTCCGGCACCTACAAGAGTCAGTGGCAGTTGTTTCTGACTCACTCGATGCAACGCAGTGATTAATGCAGCGAGCTGATCTTCTTCGATGTATTGCATTTCATCAATATACATCACCAAAGCTGTGCCCGATGCTTTGGCTGCTTCTCCTGAAACTTCTAATAAAGCCTGAAGGTCGTGTTCCAGATCTCCGTTGTCGGCAAGCCCCGCTTCAGGTTTGAAATCAAAGCCGATGGACACATCGTCATAGGTCGCCTTGAGCGAACTTGCGAATCCTGCAAGCGCACGAAGTGCTCGAACAGATTTATCTTTCGCTCTTTCGATTCGGCTCAGTCGAAGCAAGGCTTGGCGCAGCTGCGGGGCAAGAATCCCAGGAAGCGAACGGTCCTCGGGAGCTTCGATTCTCAGCGTGTGAATGCCGTCGCGTTCAGCGTCATCCTTGAGCTTGTCGAGAAGCACCGTTTTGCCAACGCCCCTGAGACCTGTGAGAATAACACTCTTCGCAGATCGACTGATTCGAATTCTTGCGAGTGCAATCCGTACTTCTTCTCTCAAATCGCCTCGGCCAGCAAGCGCAGGCGGCGGCGAGCCGGCACCGGGCGCATATGGGTTTTGAATGGGGTTCATGGCGAAATATAGCCCTGTTTGAGAAGTTAGTCAATGTGGATAACATGGCAAACATCGCTATAAATCAGTTAATGGTCGCAAAGACAGTCCCCATCTTCTCTTCCACCTCTCCCCCCTCC
>JAJRYU010000347.1 GCA_024275615.1 Planctomycetota bacterium | reverse complement strand
CTGGTTTTGATGCTCAGGGTTCAAGAGCCCTCATCAGCGCATCGCGTTCCATCACTTATCCATGGCGTTCAACCGCACCAACGGCTCCTTTCGGCTGGCGTGATCAAATCACAGCTGCTGTTCATCGGTCAAACACAAAACTCAGAGAAATGCTTGCCAATGAATCATGAACCAAAGTGGTACGAGAGTGCATTCACCGCTGACTATGTCCAGGTCTATTCTCATCGCAACGACACCGCGGCACACCGTGAAGCCACATGGGTCATAGCTCAAATGCGCCTAGATAGAGGCTCAAAGGTCTTAGATTTATGCTGCGGCAATGGCCGCCACAGCCAAGTCCTTGATAAGGCCGGCATGTCCGTGGTCGGACTTGATCTTTCCTTGCCTCTCCTGCAAGAAGCAGTTCATCGCGACCTCACTCGGGCTTTCTATCTCCGTGGTGACATGCGGAATATTCCCATCCAAACGGCGAAGCTTGACGCTGTCACTTCTTTCTTCACTTCCTTTGGATATTTCCAAAACGATGATGACAACGTAGCGGTTATTCGAGAAATGAGCAGGGTCCTCAAAACAGGTGGGCGCCTCTTTTTCGATTTTTTGAATGCTCCCCATGTCATAGCCAATCTTGTTGCCGAAAGCCGAGACGAAAGCGATGGGGCGCTTCTTATTCAGAAACGTCGAATAACACCGGATGGCAAGCGTGTGGAAAAAGACATTTTCTTTCACAAAGACAAGAAAAGTGAGCCGCTCTGCTACCAAGAGTCCGTACGTCTGTTTACAGCGGATGATATTCATTCCTTTTTAGATGAAGCAGGGTTTCACGTCGACGCTACTTACGGTTCACTGAGTGGTGATCCATATACAAATGAAAGCACAAGGTTAGCCATTTTCGCTACTTCTATTCCGCATGACCAAAACAACTCTTAATTCAGCATACATTGGTGGCGACGTCAGAGCTCAGACGTTTCTTGCTGGTCAACCAACAAGAGAGCATTTGTTAGAGCGTGCGTCTTTGTTTGCTAACACGCCAACCGCCATCAGCGTGAGCCACATTCTTGCTCATCACCTTCGCAGTTTTGCGGAAGCAGATCCGACCATAGATCAATCCCTTCAAGATTTATCTGCCGGCGCCGTGGTCGTTTGTGCGGGCCAACAGCCCGGACTTTTCGGCGGACCACTTCTCGGTCTTTATAAGGCGGCGACCGTAATCAAGCTTGCTTCTATTCTGAAAACAAGTGGCATTAAAGCTGTCCCTCTTTTTTGGAACGCTTCAGAAGATCATGACTTTCACGAAGCCAATAAGGCGTGTTTTCCAGCGCTGCCTAACTCACAGGAGACGACTCTTTTCAAGCTTGGTCCACGCCCTTTCCCACTCTCTCTCAGCAAACAGCAGCTCACAAGCCAGGACATGGATGCGATCCGCACTATTGCTGAAGAAGCGGGAATAGAAGATTCGTTCTTGCCCAAACAACAAGAAGATATAGGCTCATGGAATACAAGGATCATGTTGGCGCAAACAAAAGGAAGTGGTCTTCTTGTATGCGAACCCCATTGGTTTTCCTCGGAGCTCGTCCCGTTCCGCAAGCACCTCATCGAAAAACGCGGTGATCTTGTCAGTAGCCTTCTAAACCAAACCGAAGCCCTTGCGGATCAAGGATTCACCACACCGGTCCATTTCGATTCCGCCCGTGAGACGATGTTGTTCGTTTCTCTTGAGCAAGGACGAACAAAACTCCTCGTGGATCAAGATGGTTTTCGCGCGGGCAGCCATCAGTGGACAAAAGAGGAATTGCTTCATTTACTTGTTGAGTCCCCAGAGCTGTTTTCTTCGAGTGTTCTTTCTCGACCCATTGCTCAGCAGTTTCTTTTCCCTGTTGTTTCACAAGTAGCGGGGCCGACAGAGATCGGCTACTTGGCGCAACTTATGCCTCTTTTCGATCAACTCGATACTCAAGCCCCCTTGTTTTGGCCCAGAGCGAGATTCACAGCGATCGGCAAAAGAGCCCGTGATTTAACAACTACTCTCGGCATATCTGACGCGGCGCTCGCAGCGGGAAATTATCAGCCAGATCTTCCCCAGGACAGAACCACAGAATTGCTGACCGCGCAAATTGAAGGATCTCTCAGCCAGAGCCTTAGTTGTGTGGACCAAATAAAGGATCAGGAACTGAGAAGCAAGATGATCGATTTTCGGCGCATTGTCATGAAAGAATGGCGCAGTACTCGAAAAGAAATGAAACGTTGGGAAAAGGATAGAAGAAAACCCATAACCCGCGCGGTTCATGAGCTAATGCAGCTTCTTCAGCCCCGAGGTATTCCACAAGAGCGCCTCGTGGGTGTTGTTGGACTCAACCTCGATCACACCCAACGGCTCTTGGATCTCGTCCTAAGAATCCTCGATCCGATGGAACAAGAAGCAAAGTTGGTAGACCTCTTGCGAAATGGAAACAATGACTGAGAACTCGTGTGACATCCTCGCGATTGGAGCCCACCCCGACGATGTTGAATTAAACGTTGGTGGAACACTCTTGATCGCCAAGGCAGCCGGACTAAAGACAAAAATATGTCATCTCACATCGGGAGAACTAGGGACCAGGGGTTCTCGCGAATTGCGTCAAGAGGAAGCCCAACGCGCGGCAAGACTCCTGAGTTCGACCGAGGCAGATTTTCTTGAGCTACCTGACGGCGGCGTAGAGTGTAATCGAGAAACGAAATCTCGAGTCGTCAACGCTATCCGCAAATATCGACCAAGAATAATAATGGCACCGTATTGGACAGATTTGCACCCCGACCATGCCGCCACCGGGCGTGCGGTTAAGGAGTCCAATTTTCTATCGGGCCTCGCAAATTGGGAGCCCAAACAGGCCCCTTGGCGAGCCGATGTGATTCTCTACTACATGTCACACACGCCGATTGACCCAGCTATTGTTGTTGACATTTCACACGTGTTCGAAGAAAAGAAAAAAGTCGCACAGTGTTATGCGTCTCAATTTTTCGCCAAAGACTCAGAAGAACCCAAGACGTTCATTTCAGGAGAGGGGTTTTGGGATTGGTGGGAAGGACGGGCATCCTATTGGGGTCATCTTATTGGCGTCACGCACGGCGAACCATTTTTTATTGATGGCCCCATTCCACTGAGTCACCCCTTCGATCTATTTCGCGGTTTCGGAAAGTACAAAAACCCATGAATCCCAAGAGACTCAAAATCGGAATCGCCTGCTATCCTACTTATGGCGGGAGTGGGGTGCTCGCCACCGAACTCGGTATTGCCCTGGCAGACGAAGGACACGAGATTCATTTCATGTCCTATGAGTCACCGTTCAGGTTGACCGAGTTTCATAGCAACATCTTCTATCATCAAGTTGGTGTCCAAGAGTACCCGCTCTTCAAGTACCCACCTTATGCTCTGGCGCTGGCCACGACGATGGCAGAGGTTTGCGATCTCCACGACTTGGATATCATGCATGTTCACTACGCCATTCCTCATTTGGTGAGCGCCAATCTTGCTCGGCAAATGCTCGTTGGTCGTGATGTTAAAGTTGTGGCCACCCTACACGGGACCGACGTCACCATCGTGGGGAACGACCCTTCGTATCGCCGCGTCATGCGTTTTTCCCTGGAACAAGCGGATGGAGTCACAGCCGTTTCTTCATATCTGAAGAACGAGACTTACCGCACTGTCGGAACAAGTTGCCCAATCCAGGTCATTCCTAATTTCGTTGATCTCGAGCGCTTTAATGTCCAGCCGTGCCCGGAAGCATCGAAGCTGCGCCAAGAAAATGAGCGCGTCTTGATTCATGTGTCCAATTTTAGACCGGTTAAACGCGTTACGGATATCATTGAAGCCACGGCTCAGGTGGCCAAGAGCCACCCGGTTCGACTTTTGATGGTGGGGGATGGGCCTGACCGGCCCGCCGCCGAAAAACGAGCCAGGGAATTGGGCATCTCTGATGCGGTTTGCTTCTTGGGATCGCAAGACAACATCGAGAAAATCCTACCTTGTGCAGATTTGTTCTTGTTGCCTTCGCAGTTCGAGTCTTTTGGCTTGTCGGCACTTGAAGCAATGGCATGTGGTGTGCCGGTCATTGCGACGGCGTCAGGGGGACTTTCCGAGGTTGTCGAAGACGAAAGAACCGGAAAACTGTTCCCCGTTGGCGACATCGAGGCTTTTTCTCTCGCTATCAAAGACCTGCTCGATGACGACTCTAAGCTGAAGAGTTTTGGAACGGCAGCCCGTGACCGTGCCAAGGAATTGTTTAGGATAGACTCCGTCATTCCTCAATATATGGAGTTTTACCGCAAGATCTTAACGGAAGATTCCGGCATAGGAACTCAAGAGGTCGGGACCACATAGTTCAACAGAGAATTTTTGGTAAGAACGGAGAGATCACCTTGTGGAGACTCCAATTGGTATTTGCGACCAACCTCGATGATCATTTGACAAGAAGCTTCCACAAAGGCATCAAAAACACCTTCACCGGAACAAGCGTTTGTTGGGAAGATGCAAGATGAATCAGCGGCAAAAATAGCGCTCATTTCTTCCATTCCCATGGCGTTATCCAGGTCTCGTTTGTTGAGTTGAACAACAAGAGGGACATTTCTGAGGTCTAGGCCATTGGCTCTAAGATTCTGCTTGAGATTTGCGAGGCTGGCTTGGTTTTCTTCGATCCGGTCACTATTGGAGTCGGCGACGAAAACAACAGCATCGGCGCCCATGAGGACGTATTTGCGTGTCAAGTTGTACTTGACTTGTCCGGGGACTGTGAAGCCCTGAATCTTAACTTTGTAGCCACCCAACATTCCGAGATCGATAGGTAGAAAATCAAAAAAGAGCGTGCGTTCCTCGTCTGTCTTCAGGGACACCATCTTTACCTGATCTTGAGGATCGAGTATTTGGTGGACATAGCTGAGACTGGTTGTCTTGCCTCCAAGACCAGGCCCGTAGTAAACAATCTTTGTGTTGATCGTTTTATCTCTGGTGTTGACTATGCTCATGATCTGCCTTTGGTCCAGGTCTGGGTAGGGTTCCTCGGCAGGAACCGATATATCTATGTTCGGCAGAACAACGGCAAGCCTGTAATTGGACCTGGAAGTCTTGAAGCAGATATATCTCGACAACAACGCCAGTAGCCCCCTAGATCCCCGTGTAGCCCAGGCCATGGCCACGGTCATGGGCGCTAAGCCAGGGAATCCAAGCTCTTTGCACTCGTTTGGGCGCGGCGCACGGCGATTGGTAGAAAACTCGAGATCTCAAGTCGCCGCGCTTTGCCGTGCCCGAGACGACGAAATAATCTTCTCTTCTGGGGCCACCGAAGCGAATAATATGGCGCTTTATGGCCTGGCAGCCTGCGCAAAGACAAACCAACGTCAGATCTTGCTCAGTCCCACTGAACACCCATCGGTCTTGGAGCCATGCAAAAGACTTGCGGCCAAGGGGTTTGAGCTCATTTGGATGAAAGTCGGCCCAGATGGGATTGTTGACCTGGTTGATGCCAAGGCGAAGTTAGGCCCCCAGGTCGCTTTCTCAAGCTTGATGTGGATCAACAACGAAACCGGTACGATCCAGCCCATTGAGGAGTGGGCAAACTTCTGCGCCGAAAACGATGTGCTGCTTCATTCTGATGCGGCTCAGGCCGTCGGTCGCATAGCCATCGATCTGGATAGTTTGCCACTCGCAGCCCTCACGATGTCGGCGCATAAATTTCATGGACCACAAGGTATAGGGGCTTTGTACTTGCGCCGAGGTGTACCGTTTTCTCCGACACTTGTTGGGGGTGGCCAAGAAAGAGAAAAAAGAGCGGGCACGGAGTGTGTTTTTGGTCTTTTTGGCATGGCAAAAGCGCTGGAGTTTGCAGTGGCGGAGTTGGCACAGCGCCGGGAGAAGGTTAGCGCTTTGGCAAAGGCGACTTTGCGAGGAATCTCTGCAGCGAACATCCCTTTTGTTTTGAATGCCAGAGCCGCACCTCGTTGGCCAGGAGTCCTCAATATGCAGTTTGAAGGCCAAGTAGCAGAGTCATTGCTCATGAAGCTCGACTTGCGGGGCATTGCTGTGAGCGTCGGTAGTGCGTGTTCGTCTGGTTCGATCGAGCCTTCGCTTGTCCTGTCGGCCATGGGGTTGGGCGTCAAAGAAAACCTCTCCTCAATTCGAGTGTCTTTTTCAGCGATGAATGATTCTTCAGATGTCGATGCTTTTGTTGAAGCGATGACAGAAATCCACGATTTGTCTCGCTAAAAACCCCATCTCAACTTCCGTGCCAGAAGTTTTCTTGGATCGCCCAAGACGCGGGAAACCCCCCTTTCACCGCGGACTTTGAACGAAGAAAAATAGTAGAAGTTTCGGCGACGTCAGGGGGGGACAAAAACGAATTGACGTGCCGAATCGGCCAACCTATAGTCTGCCCTCACCACGGGGGTGAGCGATGACGAGATTGCCAATCGTATCTTGATCTCTTGATCAAAATGGGACGCACCCACCCGACCTCTTTCGGGGTAAGGTTTGGCGTGCGAGCAACGACGACGCTATCAGAAAATCAGATGGGTTCATTTGGTGGCTCTGTGAAGAATCACGCACAGAGAGTAGGGGTGGGGTATGCCAACTGCCAGCAATACGGCGGTGTTTTGGGGCGAAGTTCTTGGAGAGGTGCAGCGACAGGTTTCGCGCAACCAATTTGAGACATGGTTTGCACAAACGGCTTGTCAGGAGTTCGACAAAGAACGCGTCATTGTTGCCGTGCCCAACACGTTCTATTCTGCATGGCTCACCAAGCAGTATATGCCCGTGCTTGAGGACGCTGTAAGCCACGCTGCAGGACAAGAACTCAAAATTGAGTTCCTTACCGACGAAAGCCTGAAAACCGAAGAGCAGGAAGATCTGGGGCGAGAAATCACCACACCCCAGGCGGGCCCCATTGAAAGTGTGCCAACAAGAAGGCCTCCGGTGGCGGCGGCAGGCTCATCCAATCTCAAGAAGCACCTCAATCCGGATTACACTTTTGACAACTTCATTGTCGGGGCAAGTAATCGGATGGGGCATGCGGCCGCTCTTGCTGTCATCGACGATCCTGGAAAAGTGTATAACCCTCTCTTCATCCACGGAGGTTTGGGCTTAGGGAAAACCCACCTCTTGCAGGGGATTAGCCACGAGCTCTTGGCTCGCCGTCCGGGTATCCGTATGGAGTACGTGCCTTGCGAACAATTCATCAACGAATTCATCACGGCGCTCGAAAAAAATCAGATCAATGAGTTCAGGGAGCGCTATCGGGAGTTAGATGTCTTGATGATCGATGACATCCATTTCCTGGCAAACAAGGACCATACGCAAGAAGAGTTTTTTCACACCTTCAACTGTCTCTACAATGAACAAAAGCAGATCATACTTTCTTCGGATAGCCCTCCACGGGATATCCCAACCCTAGAAGAGAGGCTTGTTTCGCGCTTCAAGTGGGGGCTGGTTTGCGAGGTGGAACCCCCGGTTTTCGAAATGCGAATGGGGATCATTCGGAAGCGTTGTAATCGTGAGAATATGGATCTCGCAGACGATGTTGCTGACTTGCTTGCCGGAACCCTCAAGGGCAGCATACGAGAACTTGAAGGTGCCGTAACACGGCTTGCGGGTTATTCTCGGATCATGAAGGAGCCGGTGACCGTTGAGGTGACCCGACGAGTCTTGAGCGACCTCTTGGGGTCAGCCAAACGTCGAATCACGATGGATGACATCATTGAGATCGTCACGGATCGATTTGGCGTACGCCTGTCCGACCTCCAATCTAAGAAACGGTTTCATTCCATCACTCTACCGCGGCAAATCTGCATGTTCTTGGCACGCAAACACACGCCATTATCGCTTACAGAAATCGGCGGCTATTTCGGCGGTCGCGACCACTCCACGGTGCTCTATGCCGACGACAAGGTTGCCAAGCGAATCAAGACCGACCCCGAACTTCGGGATACGGTTGAAGACTTGAGCCGCATGCTCAAGATTTAGCACCCGGCGCTGTTTCTTGGGTGTGGAAAACCTGCGGACAAGTTGATTCTTGCCTCTAACCCTGTCCCACCTCTCCATTTGGGAAAACCCGACTTGGGCAACTTGTCGGACAAACTGTACAACCGCACAGAGCCGCTTTTTCGGCGTTGCAAAAGGCGTTAAGTCCTGGTGTCTGTGCGTGTTGTGTTCTTGGGGACAGGCGCGGCCCGTGGTCTCGGCGTGCAGCGCGGAGTGGGACGCGAGGACGTTTGGCTGTGGATAACAAGTGGACAACCACTTTCCTTTTACCAGCGCCCTTGGCGAAGCCTATTGTTGAGCACCCCCAACCCCCGGCAACTCAACGGCATGATCGTGGCCCCGGAGAATGAGTTGGGGTGAGTTTTCACCGCAACATTCCGAGTGGAATCACCCCCCACCTCTCAGTCTGTGCGAAACCAAACAAGCTGTGCCCAGCTCGACTCGGCAGGCTCCGGGTTAAACCCTGCCTGGCTTGAGTTTACGAGTGCGCAAAAGACCACTCTTGGCCTGTAAAAAGACCCCCACTTCGCCTATAATTCGAGCACACAGAACTGCTCGTCAATCCATGCTTGCCCGTTATGACCGAACAAGCGAAGGGTAACACAGGGGCCCCAAAATGAAGTTCACCGTTTCTCGCCAGGCGATCCTTGAGGCCTTCCAGGTTGTTGGTCTTGTCATCTCTCCTCGTGCCATCAGACCGATCCTGACCAATGTCCACATGGTGGTCGCAGATGACATGTTGACGGTAATGGGGACCGATCTTGAAATGAGCATTCGTTTCCATGTCCCCATGGGAGACGTGGAAGAAACAGGCGAAGCTGTTGTCCCAGCAAGTCGCGTTGCATCTATCCTCAAGGAATGTGCCACCGAAAATGTCACGTTTGAGGCTGAAATTGGCGGGAAGGTGAGGCTTCGATCCGGGAAGAGTTCATTTCAACTCCTCAGTGAGAACCCAGAAGAATACCCACCGATTCCTGAGTTTAACAACGAAAAAGCCTTTGGATTGGATCGCGACAAGTTGGTCACGCTTATTCGCAAAACTCACTTTGCCGTCGCCCGAGAGAAGTCGCGATTTGCCTTCAACGGCGCCAAACTCCATATCGAAGGAAATCAGGCTCGGATGATTGCTACGGATGGTAAGCGCCTCGTGATGAAAGTCGAAGATATTGACAATTCCGACGAAATCAGCGCTGGACACATCGTACCCTCTCGCGCCCTGACCGTGTTTGAAAAGGTCTTGGGCGAAGAGGATGACTTGGTGCGCATTGCTCTTGAAGATAATGAGATCATGCTCAAGACAACACGCGCAGAGATTTCTTCGCGTCTGGTCGAAGGCAGCTTCCCCAACTACAAGGCGGTCATTCCAGAAGAGTGTGCCATCAACCTCGAGTTTAACCGCGACGACTTCATTCGCGCGTTTCGCCAGGCAGCCCTCTTGACGAGCCAGGAAACACGCTCGGTCAAACTCAAGATCTATGATGGTAAGGCCGAGTTGTCAGCCCAAGCCCTCGACGCGGGTGAAGCTAAGATTGAGCTGGAAGTTCCGGGGTACGACGGTGAAGAGTTACAGATAGCGTTCAACCCCGACTTCATGGTTGAGGGCCTCAAGGTTATGGCGGCGGAAACAGTCACTGTTGGTTTTTCTCGAGCAAACCAACCGGCTAAGATCACAGGTGACGAGGGCTTCGTCTATGTTGTGATGCCCGTAACGACACGAAACGGATAGCCCCCAACGAGAAGCTCTTTTTATGAATTCTGAGCGCCCTCCGCGCAAAGCCGTTCCTATTGGCGAGATTCTGGACGCTTATTTGGCCGAAACTGAGCGCTCGTCCGTCAAACCCCTGTCGCTTGTCAAGGGGGCTTGGGGGAGCATTTGCAAGACAAGGCATATCCAGGGCACAAGGGTCGCTTCTTTCAAAGAAGGCAAAGTCACAATAGAAGTCAAATCGCCACCTCTGGTCGCAGAGTTGGCGCAGTTCAGGCGAAAAGAGCTGTTGGATGCCCTTCAGCGTGCGTTGGTTGTTGACGCAAAGGTTAGCGATTTGCGCTTTCGCTTGAGCGCCTGGTAGCAAGGAATCGACACGATGTCAGACGAATCAGAAAACAAATACGACGCCTCCACAATCAAAGTACTTGAAGGTATTGATGCGGTGCGCAAGCGCCCCGACATGTACATTGGTGATACCTATGAATATGGCCTCCATCACCTGGTCTACGAAGTTGTGGACAACGCCATTGATGAGGTGCAGAACGGCCACGCCGACGATATCCGCATCACGCTCCATCAAGATGACAGCGTCACGATCCAGGACAATGGCCGAGGGATTCCTGTTGGAATTCACAAAGAAGAGGGCAAGCCAGCGGTCGAAATCGTCATGACCAAGCTTCATGCTGGCGGCAAGTTCTCCGACGACAACTACAAAGTGTCTGGCGGGTTGCATGGTGTCGGCGTTTCGGCGGTTAACTTCTTGTCCGCTTACCTCGAAGTCGAGGTAAGCAAAGAAAACAAAATCTACTTCATACGCTTCGAAAAGGGCGTCACAGCCACCCCGCTGGAGGTAAGAGGCGATACGCCTGGCAAAGGAACGAAGATTCGCTTCTTGCCTGACCCCGAGATTTTCTCGGTCACGGAGTACGACGGGCAAACTCTGAAAACCCGATTTAGAGAGTTGGCATTCTTGAATGCCAACGTCAAGATCACTTTCTTGGATGAGAAAGTGGGGGAGGAGTATGTCTTCCAGTACCCCGAGGGGATTAAGTCCTTCATCGACCTGATCAACGAAAACAAGAACGCCATACACCCGGACGTCATCTACTTTCGAGCCGAGAAAGATCTCGTCGAAGTTGAAGTGGCCATGCAGTACTCGGATTCATATTCTGGGGTTGTCTACAGTTTTGCCAATACCATCAATACGCGGGAAGGTGGCTCTCATCTGTCCGGATTTAAGACGGCCCTTACGCGGTGCATGAACATCTACGGCAAGTCCTCGGGGATGATCAAGGACGGACGTCCTCTATCTGGCGATGATTTTCGGGAGGGTCTGGCCGCAGTCGTTTCAGTGCGGCTCCCCGATCCAAAATTCGAAAGTCAGACAAAGATCAAGTTGGCAAATCGCGAAATTCAGGGTGTCGTCGAAACACTCGTCAACGAACAACTTTCTCAGTATTTGGAAGAAAACCCAACGACAGCGAAAGCCGTCATTCGAAAAGCTGCTGATGCCTGTGCTGCACGTGAAGCGGCTCGCAGAGCGCGAGAGTTAGTGCGCCGCAAGGGGGCGTTGGGCGGATCGAGTTTGCCGGGAAAACTATCTGATTGCACATCTCGAGATAAGGAAAACTCCGAGCTATTCTTGGTCGAGGGTGATTCTGCTGGTGGCTCAGCAAAGCAAGGCCGTGACCGCCGCTACCAAGCGATCCTGCCCCTTAAGGGTAAGATTCTCAATGTCGAAAAGGCGCGTATCGATAAGATGCTTGGCCATTCGGAAATCAGAACCATTATCACCGCGTTGGGCACCGGTATTGGCAGCGAGGACTTTGACCTTTCGCGGCTGCGCTACAAAAACATCGTCATCATGACCGATGCCGATGTTGATGGTAGCCATATCCGCACATTGCTTTTGACGTTCTTCTATCGCCAAATGCCAGAGCTGGTTTTTGGCGGCCACATATTTATCGCCCAACCGCCTCTGTACAAAGTGAAGGGCAAGAAAACGGAATTCTACGTTCTCACCGAAGACGAGATGAACAAGCGGCTCTCGAAAGAAGGTTGTGAAACAGCTCGCTTTCGGCGGCGAGGCGATGAGGCCGAAATCACCGGCAGTGATTTGGCTGAGCTAGAGGGGGCAATTCGCCGTATCTTGGCCCAAGAGATGCGGATCATTCGCCATGGATACGAACTGGTCGATTTTCTGGCTCTGGCCAAAGAAGGTGGCGCTCTGTTGCCAGCGTTCGCCATCATGATGGACGGCGCCACTCACTACTGTTTCGATGAAAGTGAATTTCAGGTCTTTCTTGAGGAAATCACCGAAAAACTGGGGCGGGAGCCGCGCATTGACGGTGATCGGGCGACCGAACAAGAGGACGGGGAAGAAGAGTGGGTGAGCGACATGAGCGTTCTTGAGTTTCACGAAAGCGTGGTCCTCTCGGAGGCCTTGTCCGTGCTACAACGACACGGCCTAAAACCAACAGAGTTGGATTTTACCGGGGAAGACCTCCAAGATCCTGATCAAGCCCCCTTCCTCTTTGAGAACGACGGCGAGACAACCCCTTTCTTTGGTCTTCGGATGATTCCCGATCTGGTTTTCAGGGCTGGCGGCAAAGGATATGAAGTGCAGCGCTACAAGGGTTTGGGAGAAATGAATCCAGAGCAGCTTTGGGATACCACGATGGATCCCCTGCGCCGGACGCTCCTCAAAGTGACGCTTGATGACGTCAGCAGCACGGACAATATCTTCAATGTGCTGATGGGGGAACATGTTGCACCTCGCCGCCAGTTTATTGAAGAGAATGCCCTCGACGTCAAGCAGGTCGACGTATAGTCCACCCTTCATGAGATTGTGGCCCAATGGCCACTTTGAATTTCCATGCCTGCTTTGAGCCTAACTCTAGAGTTGGTTCTTTGGTTTCTTGAGAATTCTCATTGATGGCGCAAGGTCACGAATAACACTGGACAGGAGCCGTTGAGCGAGCTGCCCAAACGCTTGGCCCCTCATCTACATCCGCCGAATAATCCTGTGAGTGCGTGTTTGATTGCAACGGTCGAACCCAATTGAATCTGGGTCAAGAACGAGCAGTTGTTTTCTGTGCGGACATGAAGAGAATTTCACCAGGGCCCAAACTCGCCTCGATTTGAGCTTTTGGAGTTGCATCATGTTGGCCCTTTTTGGGGCCACGAATTCATAAGTTGTGGACAACTAAGAGCCTATGGGGGAGCACATAAATATGGCTCTTTCGACACAAAATCTGGGTTTGAGTGGGCATGTTAAGTTCATGTTTGCACAAGAGCTTAGCAAACAAAGCTCCTTGGCGATCTCCTCAAGAAAAACACCATTCTCGCCGAAATCAAGACAGTAACGGTATGCGGATGCAAGGTGCTTCGAGTCACCCCCCTCCCCAGTCAGGGGCTTATCCTGACGTGAGGCCCTTCGTTTTCGCCCCCCCCTCAACCGAAAGACAAGACAAGGATCTCTATTGATGAGTAACGACTCTATGCTGCCGCAACTTCCAGACATCATCGCCAAGGCTGAAAACCTTCCTAGCCCACCCTCGGTGGCGATGGAAGTCCTAAGGTTGACGGGCGATGATTCGGTGTCGATCGATGACATTGCTATCGTGATTGCTCGAGACCCAGCGCTTTCAGCAAAACTCCTTAAACTCTCGAATTCATCGCTTTTCAAGCGCGGTTCCGACATCAGTACGATCGATCGCGCAACAATGGTCCTCGGACTCAAGACAGTCAAGCTCATGGCGCTCAGTTTTTCGCTTGCGAGCACGCTGCCCAAGTCGGGCGACGGCTCAAGCAAGTTCGACTATGATGCCTATTGGGTTCATAGCTTGACGATGGCTGTTGCTGGCAGATCTCTAGCTCAACTTGTCAAGAGTCGCTACTACGACGAAGCATTCATGTGCGGACTTCTTTCCCACCTCGGGCAATTGGTCATGGCAGAGTGCTTGCCGGATGAATATTCTGCTGTTCTTGATCGAGTAGCCGGCGGCATGCCGACAGCCGAGGACGAACAACAAGTCCTGGGATACGATTATCCGACAATCGGTTCGGCTCTCTTGCAGTCTTGGGAGATGCCCGAGCAAATCTCTCAATCAATCTATTATTCTGTGACTCCCAAAGACCTACCGGCCACATCGACAGTTGAGGTCACCGAGTTGGCCTGGATCATGCACTTGGCTGAACTGGCGACGACGGTTATTTGTTCATCGCGCAAGGGCCCGGCCTTGGCTCTATTGCATGAAACAGTCGCTTCGCGTTTCGAGATCGCAGACAAGGAGGTTGACGCTTTCTTGATCGGGCTGGAGAACGGTGTCTCCGAAACAGCCTCCATGCTGAATATCGAATTGGTGGAAAGAGACTCCTACGAAAAGATCATCCAGCAAGCGCGCATGCAAATGGTCAGTGTCAGCCTGGGAACCGCAGTGGACCTCCAGGAGAGCCAAGAACGAGAAGAGAGTCTGCGCCAAGAAAAGGCTGACCTCTCCAAAAAGGCGAACACCGACAAACTCACAGGAATCAACAACCGCATGTTTTTTGATGACCAACTCAAAGATGTCATCAGACAACACTTGCGAGGTGAATTGGAAAAAGGACTAGGCCTCCTCATACTCGACATCGATCACTTCAAGAATTTCAACGATACTCACGGCCACCTAGCCGGAGATGAAGTCCTCAAAGCCGTCGCAAAATCAGTCGACGATGCGGTTCGGGGTGCTGATGTTGCAGCTCGTTACGGTGGTGAGGAGTTTGTTGTAATCCTGCCCGAAACTGATGGCGAAGGCCTGATGATGGTGGCCGAGCGAATTCGCCGGTCCGTCGAAGCTGTTGAAGTGACTTATGAGGGGAAGCTCCTCAAGGTGACCGCGAGCATTGGTGGGGCAGTTTGTCCTTCAATCGAACGCCAAGGCGAGGGCCCAGCGTTACTGAAAGTTGCCGACGAATGCCTCTACCAGGCCAAAGATGGTGGGCGGAATCGGTCGGTCTGCACGACGGTCGAAAACGTGTTGAACTGACGTTTTATCGCTGAAGTCGAAGCCAACAAGAGCGCCTCGACAACCCACTGGCCCGCTGATGGCAAACTCAACCTTTGCACTTAAGACTTTGAAGCATCGTCCTCTGTGGGCGATGCTTCATCTTCATTGCGCTCAACGGACTCGGCGGGTCTTGGAGCAGGCTCGTAGTCCTTTTGTTCTTCAACCAAGCGGTCAACGTCGCGGAGTTCGGCTTTCATGTCGTTGAGGCCGGATTTGAACTCCACAAAACTCTTGCCCAGAGACCGCCCAACTTCTGGAAGGCGTCGGCCGAACAGTAAGAGCCCAAGAATGCCGAGGACAAGCATTTCGGTCGTCCCAAGGCTGAAGAATAGAAATGTCGGTTGCATGGCTTTGTCCTCAATTCCACCTGCATTGTCCGCGGACCCCGGCTCGGATTCAAGCTTGCTCGAGAAACAGCTGTCTTACTCATCTGTTGACAAGCCAAGCGAGGGAAGCAATCGAGCCGGACTTGGGCTACAAGGGCATTTATCCTGACCCACTCATGAAACAGGGGTCGGCTTCGATAAAGTTGGACTAACGGATGAGTTTCCGCCCGAAGTCGTAAAGTCTGGGGTCGTAGCGCAGTGCGCGCGCTCTCAGGCGGGGGTCAAAGAGGGCGCGAGGGGAAAGGGCAATACCCACTCCGAAGTCACCATTGTTGTCCCATGAGAAGTCCACCTCGAAAACCCAGTCGGCACCGAATCTCACGAATGTCAGTTTTGCGTCTTGAAACTGGTCATCTTGGAAGTCGTAACCGATAAGCCCACGGATAGCTAACCTCTCGGTGGGGCGCCACTGGGCTTGCATCAAGACAACATCGTTGACGTTGACATAACGCCGAAATCCGAATGCCATTTGGAATTCTTCGGAAGGAGTCCAACCAATCGTTGTGTTAAGCACCTCTGCTGTATCGAGAAGAAAAGAGTACTCGAAATCGAGCAGGTAGCTGAGCTGCGGCGAGACGCGCAAGACAAAATCGACGTCGAGGTTTCCGGCATGCTCACCAAAATTGTCGCGCCTGGCGTTCGGAAAAAAAGTCCACTCCACATCCAAGTCAACAAAGTCGACGACCTTGTCTTGATCACTCAACTCCCAGACTGTTTGCAGCCGATTACGGATGCCGATGCGAATAGCCTGCGATTCGTTCAAGGTGTCGACCCGGTCAATCTGTGGGAAGTCGCTCACATCTCGCGACACAAGGGGGGCAATGATGTACTCGATTTCTGGCATGATGACATGCCGGAGCCCTTTGAGGTTAAACAATCCACCTGCCACGTCGTAGGATCGTGATAGCTGGGTTGTCGCTTGGACGCCGAAAATTGTCCCGATTCTGTGGGCAGCCTGTTCGCCAAGTGTGCTGTTGCCGTAGTAGGTATATCGGAGTCCGGCGAACGGTTGGATTTTGATGGGTCCAGCGAAGAACGGAACAGACAGCTTGTTGTCAAAGTCAGCGCGAAAAGAGTCAATATCCTTGCGACCCGTTGCATCATCGAAACGACGCCGCGCCCTTGTCACCTCGTAGTCTGTGTCGAGATAGATGGTGGTATCGCCGATGTCGAAGAGAGGCTCGGAGATGAGGTTGTACCCGACCTGGGGCTGATATTCGACTTGGTCCAAGAACTCGTTGAGCCGTGTGCTGGCCAAGAAGGTCGCAGCACGGTTTTCGACCGCCCTTTTAAGATAGAGAAGAGTCTCTTGGTCTTTGCGTTCTTTGAATTCTCTTTCGTAGTACTCCGGCAGAAACCCTCGATCCGTCAGCTTGCTGATTTCCACATCCAGTTGGATACTCTCCGGCAGTAATTGACGATGCCGAAGTAGAACGCGGCCGCGATCGTTGCTTGGAGGTGTGCCAAAGATCCTGTCTTTGCCTTTGTCTCGCTGATAGAACCCCTCAAAACGACCGCGGTAGTTCTTGCCTTTGTATTTCAAGTCGAGCCCAACACCAGCGCCTCGATCACCTAAATACCGCGTATGAAGTGTCACTTCACCGAAAGGCTCCCCGCCCAGAGAGATTGGTGTTCCCACCGAAACAAGGATTGAAGGCCCGAACCTCCCCGACTGGTCAACGCTGAGTTTCTTAAGCCAACTAAATGAACTATCCTGAGTGTTTCCTTTAATGGGGGGAGCTGGAAAGAGGGGTATGCCGGCAAGGTGGAGCACGCTGCCGTCCAGTTCGTATTGGATGTTTCTGACCGTCTCCCCAGGCTTACCCGTTGGATCTTGAGCTTCGGGGTCAATTTGAAGTTTGAGGGAATCGGCGCTGACATAGTAGCCCGGTT
>JAJRYU010000346.1 GCA_024275615.1 Planctomycetota bacterium | reverse complement strand
CGTTGTTCACGATTTCTTGCCCAAGCATAATGCCGGGACCGAAATCTACACCTACAATCTTGCCAAGGGCTTGCAGCAGAACTACGACGTGCATCTGTTGTTTTGCGAAGCGCGACACGAGCAAGCGCGCTATACGGTTCGCCAAGGAGCCTACAATGGCTTGCCATTCACAGAGGTCGTTCACAACTACGAGTGGGAAAACTTCGAAGAAACCTACCATGATCCAAGGATGGAGGAGATCTTTGTCGACGTGCTCGACGCATTCGAACCCGACCTAGTGCACTTTCAACACCTTCATTACTTCTCGTTCAATTTCATTCCGCTCGCTAAAAAGCGCGGAGTCCCGGTCGTTTACACACTGCACGAATTCATGTTGATGTGTGCGCGCGGTGGACAACTCTTGCGGGAAGACATGGAGATTTGTGAGTTCCCAGAAGCCGAGCGTTGCGCCGACTGCATTCGTGGTGAGCAACTTGGAGAAGACTACGGTGTCAGGTCTTCCAGGCAAGTAAGAAACCGTGTTGCGGACCTTTTGCCCCAGAACCTCAAGAAGGCTTTTGAGGGATACGCCGGTCCGCGCGTGCCAGCGATGTTGGATGAGGAGAGCCGAGAGCTCTATTCTGCTGCTGCGGCGCGACGTTTGACGTTCATTCGTGAGCGGATCACAGACGTTGACCTATTTATTTCACCCAGTGCCTTTTTGCGGCAAAAGTTTATTGACTCTGGCATGATTCGCCCAGAGCAGATCGTTCATTCTGACAATGGTTTCAACTTGACGCCCTTCGTGGGTTTTCAGCATCAACCGTCAGAGACTCTGCGATTCGGTTTCGTTGGTACGATTGCTGAATATAAAGGCGTTAACATACTGATTGAGGCGATGAACGACATCAGGGCCGACAATGTCGAATTGCAGATTTGGGGTGACATGGACACCTTCGCCGCATACAAGGCGCGTCTGATACCCTTGGTCAAGAATCCAGCAACCAAGATCATGGGGCGTTTTGACAACAACCGGATTGCCGAAGTCTTGTCGCAAATTGACGTCTTGATCGTGCCATCTCTTTGGTTTGAGAATTCGCCATTGACGATTCACGAGGCGTGGTTGGCGAAAGTTCCGCTCGTTGTTTCCGATCGCGGCGGCATGGCAGAACTCGTTGAAGACGGCATTGGTGGCTTCCATTTCAAACTGGGCGATTCGGCTGATTTGCGCAAGAAACTCATGCGCTTTGTTCAAGATCGCACTCTGGTTAGGAAGCTGGGGGATGCCCCAGGAATCGTGAAACCCATCGCCGAGAATGTCGAAGAGATGTCCAAGCGCTATCAGTCCTTGATTGACGGAGTGCGTCGGTGAAGATCCTCTATGTCACCAGCGCCTTTCTCCCAGACAGTCGAGGTGGAACGGAGCTTCACGCTTTCTATCTAGCTCGTGAAATGCAGAGACTTGGACATGAGGTCCTCGTTTTCTCGCGCTGTGGCGACGGCAGTCGTCCTGACTACGATCGTGACAAGATCGAAGTCGACGGTATTTGGGTTCAGCGACTCAATTACAATTTTCAGGACGCGACGTCTTTTGAGTGGATCTATAAGAACTCGAACGTCGACCACCATTTCTCTCAGTTGTTGCAAGAGTACCAACCAGATCTCGTTCATGTCCACCACTTGACTTGTCTATCCACGGGTATTTTGCAAGTGACCAAGGATCAGGATGTTCCCTTGGTCATGACGCTCCACGATTTTTGGATGGTCTGTCCAAGAGGTCAACGGATCGACACGAAGCTCAATATTTGCTCGACGATTGACCGGGTGAAGTGCCATAAGTGCTTGGCGGAACTGTGGCCCCATTTTTTTCCGGATGTCTCATCTGCAGGGCAGAGTGGGTTGATTCCAGATTTGAGCACGGAGGCACCCGAGAGTTTGAAAGCGTGGGATGCTCATATCCTTGAAGTTCTCAATCTTTGCGATCTACTTATTTGTCCCAGCGAGTTTCATCGACAAAAGATGCTGGAATTTGACTTGCCTGCGGCGAGGATGGAAGCCCTTCCGCATGGTTTGGACCGTGATCTTCTCGAACGAAGCCGAGATCCACAGGCACCTCTGAGACGAATCGGATTCATTGGGAGTGTGATACCAAGCAAGGGTGTTCAACTCTTGATCGAAGCCTTCAATTTGCTGGATGATTCTGATCTAGAACTCAACATCTACGGCGAAGCCCCCAATTTCCATGGCGATGTCGGCTACTTGAAACGGTTGAAAGAACTGGCTGGAGTCGAGGCGAGAGTCAACTTCATCGGCGCCTATGACCAAAATGAACTGGCAACAATTCTCGAAGGAATTGACGTCTTAGTTGTACCTTCCTTGTGGTGGGAAAGTTTCTGTCTGACGATTCGAGAAGGTCTGCTTTCAGGATGTGCTGTTGTTGCAGCTGACCACGGGCCCATGCGCGAAGCTCTCGCGGATGGCAAAGATGGTCTCCTTTTTGAGCCTGCGAATTCAGAAGACTTGGCAAGAAAGCTGAAGATCCTGCTTGGGGACCGTGATCTGTTGGCGCGGATGCGCAACCGCGGACACGTGGTCAAGGGGATAGAGCGGTGCGCAGTGGAAACAACAGATCTCTACCGCTGTGCACTTACGACCGCAGGCAAACCACCATCCTTGCTTGACGCCGTGTTGCCGGCAATTGAGGCGGTTTCAGTTGAAGAGGACTCCCCAGAGTTTCCGGTGACGGTTTTTATTCCCACCTACAACGGTGGCGAGACTTTCAAACGTGTTATTGCCGGAGTGTTTTCGCAGACGACCAGTTTTCCCTACGAGGTCTTGATCATTGATTCTGGCTCAACGGATGGCACTCTTGATGTTATCGCTGAGTACAATGTGCGTCTGATCAAGATCCCAAGTCGTGAATTCAATCATGGTCTGACTCGGAACCTGGCCGTGCGCGAGGCGAAAGGGAAGATCGTTGCGCTCCTAACCCACGACGCCGTTCCCTACGACGACACCTGGTTGGAGAACTTAGTCTCGAATTTCGATGATCCCGAAGTGGCGGGCGCATATTGCCATCAGCTACCTCGGGACGACTGCAACCCCTTTCAATTGGATCGCTTGCGGGGCTGGACTAAAGCCGATGGCGAACGCGTTATCAAGCAGATTGAGACCCGCTCTGAGTATGAAGCTCTGCCACCCATGGAGCGATATCTGAAGATCGCATTTGATGATGTAGCCAGTTGCGTCCGCAAGTCAACGATGGGAAAGATCCCCTTTGAACGACGGCAGTTTGGGGAAGATGTCGCTTGGGGCAAGCAAGCTATTCTCAGTGGTTACAAGATCGTGATGGATCCGCGCTCTGTTGTTGTTCATAGCCATAACAACTCGATTTGGTACGAATTCAAGCGAGTCTATTTGGACCACCAGAATCTTCATGACTTGGTTGGCATGCATTTGGTCCAGCGTTTCTCTGATGTGTTTCGCTTTACCCTGACTGGTACTAAGCATCTTGGCGGGATCATTCGAAGGTCACCAATTTCTTTGATGTCGAAAATCGGCTGGTGGGCGAAGGTTCCATTCTATTCTTTCGGGCAAAACCTCGGTCAATATCTGGGTGCTCGCAGTATCATTGAAAACAAGAAAGGCGTGTGGGGTTGGATCGACACACGCCTCAAAAAGGGAGTGTGATGTTCAATCACCTACAAAGCGGCTTTTTCTCGTTCGTTGCGCTTCTTTTGGTCTCGGCTTCGTTGACAGCCCAAGCTCCCGAAGGGCGCCTTGTCGTTCTGGGATTCGATGGTCTCGACTATGCTCGCTGCCAGGAACTCATCAAGGCCGGAGCGTTGCCGAATCTCAAGGCCTTGGCAGATCGGGGTACATTCTCCTCATTGGCGACAACAAACCCAGCGATCTCACCGGTGTCTTGGTCGGCTCTCACCACCGGCCTCAATCCTGGAGGTACGGGTATCGATGGCTTTCTCAGGCGTGATTTCTCTTCAGGCGAGATTCGAATTAAACCATCGTTGGTAGCGAAAGAAGTGGACTCATCTGGGCTTGCTTCCCGCGGTATGCGCCGCATGATTCTCATTCCGATCGTCTTGCTGCTCTTGGGGCTTGGGATTCGCAAGTATCGAAAAAGCGGGTGGGGAGGGAGCTTTGTTCTTCACATGCTCGCGGTCGCTGCCTTTACCGGGCTCTTGTCATTATCCGAATATAGTCTGCCTGATGGCAAACCGGTTCCGATCAATCTTAGAGGTGGTAAGACTTGGTGGGAAGTTCTTGATGCCAAGGGCGTCAAGACGGCGACCATGCTTGCACCTTGCAGTTTTCCAGCTCCAACGCTCAATAATGGTCGCATTCTGGCAGGTCTTGGAGTGCCAGATGCCCTCGGTACTTTCGGATACTGGTCCATCTACCGTGATGATATTGTTCGCGAGGACACCACGGAAACCGGTGGTTTCGTCAAGCCCCTCATCTTCTTGGATGAGAGCCTTCATGATGGCAAGTATAAGCCGATAGAGGTCGAAGGACCTGTGGACATTGTTGCTGCTGATGGCAGCAACTCCAAAGCCCATCTTGCCGTTACTTTGGAACGCAAAAATGGCGTGATCTACATCACCAATGGCATGGAGAGTTTGCAAGTTCCGTTTGGTGAGTGGTCTGGGACTTTTCCGATGACGTTCAAGATGAGTAGCCTCGTGAACGTGCGGGGCTTTTCGAGGTTCAAGCTCTTGGAGGTGGATGAGCGAGTAAGGCTCTATTTGGACCCGGTTAACTTGGATCCAACCTGGCTTCCTGAGGGGGCCAAACTGAGTCATCCTGACAAGTATGCCGCCGACTTGGTGCGTGTTCTCAATCGGGCCTACAAAACTGTAGGGTGGGCTTGTGCCACCAACGCGCTCAAAGATGGAGTCCTCGACGATGCTTCGTTTTTGCAAGATGCCAAACGGGTATGGAAGGACCAAGAGAGCCTCGCTCTCCACGAGCTTGGCCAAGAAGACGCCAAAGTTGTGACTTGTATTCTGACCGTTCCCGATCGCATCCAACACATGTTTGCACGCTTCGAACGTCCTGGATATCGAGGTCGCAATGGTCGCGTTGATCCACGATACAAGAATGAGATTAGAGCGACCTATCAGCGTGTGGACGATTTCGTTGGGCTGGTAATGAGAAAGCACATGAAACCAGGCGATGAGATTATCATTGTCTCAGACCATGGCATGGCGCCTTGGACGAGATCGGTGAACCTCAATGCCTTTCTGGTCAGAGAAGGTCTTCTCGTTCTCAAGTCGAGGATTGGCCGGAGAAAATTGGACACTGGCATGCGCGAAGGGCTGACCTTGGAGCACATCGATTGGAGTAAGACCAAGGCCTATTCCGTGGGTTTAGGGCGCATCTATGTCAATCGCCGTCGTCGGGAACCTCAGGGTATCGTGGGTGACCAGGAAGCTGAGAGCATTCTGGAACAACTGAAGAAGGCTCTGAAGCGACTT
>JAJRYU010000345.1 GCA_024275615.1 Planctomycetota bacterium | reverse complement strand
TCCCTTTCGCAATCAACTTCTTGCTGCAACGATTCGCCTGCCACAGGGGCATTCTCATGCGGCGTCGAGATTGCCGGTAGTCCTTGACATCTCTGAAGGTCACAATCTGGATTGGCTTGAATTTAAGAACGTGATCACTGTTTACGTCAAAGGATTCACGCCGCCCCAATTCAGTGACGAAGGCCGAGACGCTTTCCTCAAGATTCTAAAATTCACGGCCCATTATGCCCATGGTGACTTGCGGCGCTTGTGGTTGACAGGTTTTTCCTGGGCGGCGCATGCGTCATACGATACAGCACTCCACCGGCCGTCTCAGTTTCGTGGTATTATTCCTTTAGCGGGGGGGCCACGCCGAGTCTTCTTCCGACTACTCGGCAATCTCAGACCGACAAGAGTCCTGGCGTTTTGCGGCAAAAAAGATGACCGCGAGCTCATTTGGAACTTGCTAGAGTTGGACCGCATCAAGAGCAAGTTCAAGTTGACCTACGACTTAGTTCTCGACCCCCAAAAGGCGCACACTCTACCACTAAAAGGCATGATGGCTGCTCGTGACCAGGTTGGGATCACCAAGGCTTGGCCACTTTCCCAGTCTGGCAAGATATGGGTGGACTCGATTCTCATTGAAACTCCCATGATTCGTATTGACAAGGTCGAGGAAAAAAAGGTGCGCCTTTCGAAGCGCATTCCAGTCAGTGCCAGAGCCAGTCGAGACGAACAACGTCGCCAAGTCCTCAAGGTTATGGCCAAGAAAGTCGCTTTCTTGAATTGGCGTCTCAAGACGAAAAAGAAGGCCGTTGAGCTGTTGCTCAAGGCCAAAGGTGTTCGGGGCTGCACAGTGTTTCTTCGGGACGACCGTTTCGCCGTGGGCGGCCTCGTCAAGCTGAAAGCACCCAAGGGCAGTCAATCATTTAGGATCGTGTTTGACCCGGAGACTGCACTGAAGGAAGCCAGGCGAACTGGCGACCGGCAGAATATCGTATTGCAGGCGCTCAAGCTAACCTGGTAACAGGTTAGGCCCTAGGCAAGGAAGACCCTCGTTCCCCAGCCTTAGGCTAAGTTTCAAACCCGGGTGCGACCTCCTTGAACGCGATGCTTGTTAGCCTCTCACTCGTGGGCTGTCGCTTTCTTGCTAAAGACAACACCTAACCAGAGACCGACGAAACCGATTGAAATCGCCAAGTGAATTACGAATGGGATATGGCCGGTACCACCGCCGCCGGTGCTGATCACATACCCTAGGATTGCACCCACAATCATTCCGATAAATCCGCAGATTGCAAAAACCATCGATTCAGCTCTTTCTTATTTCTGAACTTTTCGAAGCTCTAAGTCGAGGCAACGAAACGTGTAAAGTCCAAAGTCGTTAACATGCCAATGGGCTTGTTATTCTGGTCAAGAACAACGGCTCGGTGAACCCCCTCATTGAGAAGTTTTTGAGCTGCGCTCTTTATATCGTCATCTGCCGACACAGTCACAACATCTTTGATCATGGCATTCTGGACTTCCATGGTCCGCCAGATGCCTCGTGTGGGCTGTGCTCGGACTGGAGAATGCCATTCAGGATCAACTGATTTTGGTGTCTCCGTGCCATCATGTGCAAAATGAAGGATTTGACCAATCGAAATGAGGCCCTCCAGGCGTCCGCCGGTGTTGAGGACAGGCAGTCCGCTGATTTGGTTGTTTTTCATCAGGTCACACGCATCACCCAAGGAAATCCCCGGCGTGGCTGTGACAAGCGTTGTGCAATCGACGAGTTCGCGTACTTTCATGATTCATACCTCCAGGTAGAAGGTTGCAATCCTTGTACCGCATCCCAGGTGCCCCACAGGGCTTTCAACCGGGAAAACGGCTTCGGGCCATGGGCCAAGTGCCCCCCTTGGGATCAGGCGTGGGGGATATCACCCATGTCGGCGCGCGCAGTCACAGTTTGTCAACTCTTGGCCGAAAAGTCATCACGATGCGGGTTAGGGTACGACTGTTATGGGGACCGGACAGCTCTGAGTCAGACTTGAGCTTACGCTCCCTAAGACCAAATTAGCCAAAGTCCCGCGTCCACGTTTTCCAGTGAAAACATGGCTCACCCCTTCGTTTTCAGCGTACCAACAGATCTTCTCGGCGATATGCCCATGAATGGCGACTAGCTCGAAAGACAGTGCATTCAAGTTGATGGCAGACTTGAGGGGTTCGAGAATAGTCGAATGAGCGTGAGCCAATTCCGCTTCCTTTTCGGCGTGACGTTCGCTCAGTGAGGCCATATCCAGAAGTTCGAAACCGGACCAATCGATGACGTAAAGGAGTAGCAAATGAGCTTCGTGAGCACGTGCCTCGTCGGCCGCGAAAGCCGCGGCCCGCGTGGACTCATCGCTGCCATCGACGCCGACCAAAAATGTCTTTTTCATGGTATTCTCTCCGTTTCTGAGCCAGGCTTGCTTTCTTCCCAGCGAATATCACGCCGTCGGGCTTTTCTTCAGGGCTGGGCGGCCCTTTTTGGGCATTTCTTGCAAAATCCATGAACGGATGTGTTTCACGCCACGTAGGGCCACAGACACGGTCGAATGAAAGCAAGATCAATCGCATGAGCCAAAAGAACATAGAACGACTGATTGAGGAGTGTGCGAGCCGGGCTTGGCAGCTTGCTGCAGGGCTCACACGCTGTGTTGCGGATGCTGATGACCTGGTGCAACAGTCTCTACTCATCGCCCATCGCAAACGAGACTCGATTCCTCCAGGCGACACTTGGCCTTGGTTCGCAAGGGTGCTCAGTCTTGAGGCACGGAATCGATGGCGCAAGAAATCTCCTCAGTCATTCCCAGAGGACTCAGAAATGAAGGCAGACAAGTCGTCCTTAGATCCCCTCCAAGTAGTCATTGACCGTGACCTCTTGGAGACGATCAAGACTGAGCTCTTGTTGTTACCGATGGAAATGCGCGAAGCCCTTGTTTTGACCCGTGTCTCGAAAATGAGTTATCGCGAAGCGGCGCATGTCTTAGATATGCCTTTGGCGACACTCAGCGGACGTGTGAATCAAGCCGTCGACAAGCTACGATCAAAAACCGGTTTGAAAGCAGAAGCTCTCTTCATTGGTCTGGCACAGCTTCCCCATGCCAGCCCCCCTGGAGGCCTTGAGGCAGCAGCAGCACGTTGGTTGAATTCAGTCAATGGAGGCACTCTCACGACAGCCGCCACGTTTCTTGGAGGCATGGTAATGAAGAAATCTGTTGTGGCCTTGGTTGTTTTCTTGACGATCGCCTTGGGCGTTAGTGCCTACAATTTACGTGACCTGGAAACGGAACTCGAAGATTCCCCAAAGCACGAAATGGCGGTCGTCAATGACTTCGGTCACAGACCTCCTCGTCGAGTGAAAGAGAAAATACCGGCAATTGAATCGGGGCTAGCTGAGGAAGAAGTGCAGCTATCTGAAATGGTCATGGGGCAAGTCGAAGGCGTCGTTGTTGATGCCGCGGGGCCAGTTTTCGGGGCTCGCGTCCGGGCACGAACATTGAACCCTCGAGTCACTGATCGAGCGGTCTACTGTACTATCGCTGAAGCGCTCACCGACACAAAAGGGGCATTCACTCTCAATGTGCATCAACCCCTTGGGAACGACGCTAAGAGGGTGGATTTCTATGTCGAAGCCAAAAAGTCTGGCACCGTTGGCACATTCACCAACAATCTTTGGCTCGAACCAAAGGGCAAGATTGACGGCATTTCCTTGCGGCTATTCAAAGGCGTAGCGGTTGCTGGCGTGGTCAAATCTCATGCGAACAAGAAACCCCTTGCAGGGATTCGAGTTCGCTCGGCGAGCATCATCCCGGGCAACTCCGGTAGAATCTACGGTGCTTTTCGATCGGATTTCTCTCTCACCGATGAGCGTGGCCGATTCTCATTCGAAATGATCCCACCAGGACTCATCCGATTCGATATTTCTGTTCCCCTAGGACCGAAAGAAATCGCCATTGTTTCGAATGAAGACACCTTCAAGGTTGCCATTGAGGATGGTGAGTCGCTCCGTGATTTAGTGATTGAAATCGAGACACAAGAAGTCAGCTTCGCAATACCGGAAGTGGAGCAAGAGAGTATTGTTGTCGAATCGTCAATGAATGAAGAATGGTCTCGGAGCTTTCAGGCCTTTCTCATCAACGGAGAATTCCGGGCCTTTGGTCTGCGAGCTGGGCCCCAAGAGCTACGTATTCAGCCACGGGGGAAACAAGCGCGGAATTTCAAAGTGGCGCTCGAATCAGGGCAGAATGTTGACTTGGGACTCCTCGAGTTTGAGGAAAACGGGACACTGATTGGGCGTGCGACCTTTGAGAATGGTGATCCGGTTAGGGACGCTATCGTTCGGTTGGAGAGGCGGTTTGGT
>JAJRYU010000344.1 GCA_024275615.1 Planctomycetota bacterium | reverse complement strand
GTTCGCCCCACCAAGCCAGACCACAGAAACGGAGTCGTTGAATTCGCGTTAATAAACGCGCTCTCGTCCCGCACATGAATCCGCCACATGTCTCCACGCGGATCGCCCATGAAGCGCTTGCCCTCAGCGCCGATCAAGTCGCTAATGGCCCGTGGATGGCTATCGACACGAAACTCCTCGGGACCGTCCCAGTAAGGAGTCGCCGCGCCTTGGCCTTGATGCTCAAGGCCTTGGTGCGTGTTCTGCAAACTGATCTTCGCCCATTCGAGGGCACTGGTGGCAACTTGTCTGGCTCGATGCTTTTCCGCCACGGTCCTGGCGTTGGCATAGTCCTTCGTGGTCTGCAACAAAAAGGGCGTGGCAATGACAATCAACATGGCAAGAACGCTCAAGACGACGATAAGGGCGATCCCCTGGTCCCGTCGCTGCGACATCGCTCCCCGCAACACGTCACCTTGATCAAAAGTCGCGGCGATTCTGACGTTTGAGCTCATCGAATAGCCCCCGTGAATTCAATGCGAACGCGCTCCTGGATGGGATCGCTTTGATCGTCCGGTGGATCACCCTGAAGAATAATGACCGCTGGCTTAGTATGAAAGCGACGATCGAGGCGGCCGTTGCCATCAAAGCGAACAAGGAGGTCGCCTTCCTTGAGAACGTCAACCCCCGTCGAAAACTCTTCGACCTTGCCATCCAAAGCCACGTCGTAGCGCATCTCGTCAGCCAGCCCCTTAAAACCGCTACCGCCAAGAATCAGGTGCGATTTCTGATCAACAAACATGCGCCTTTGTTCAGGCTTAACGGCGAAACGCACACCGTCAACCTCGACTATCAATTCCAAACGATCGTAGGACAAGGCGACCTCATGCCACTTGCCGACAGCAATCAAACCGTCACGGGTTTTCGTGGCGACCGTCTCGTTTTGCTTGCCGACGATGACCTCTCCATTGAGAGCACCTTCTTGGGTCAGAGTGAGTTTGAAACTGTTTTGTCGTAGAAAAATAACACCGCCGTTCGCTTGCTCCGCTTTAATCCACAATTGGACTCGAAAGCCTTGAGTCGCTACATACCAGGAATAAGAACCAAGATCGACACTGCTACCAGAGAGTTTGGCGGCCCTTCCCATCCAGCCCTCTTCCACGAGTTCCACGGCAGAGTCAATCTTAGTGTTGCGAGCGCCGCGTTCATCTTCAAAATGCCAGCACCCGCCTAAGATGATAGGGCTCGCGGCGACCAGCGAATCCTCGGCATCTAAGCGCACTACAACTCCTGTCCCTGAAACTTTGGCGGAATTGCGCGCCTGACGGAGAATTGACCGGAGCAGTCGGCCGTTTATTTCCGTGGTCAGATTCGAATCGCGTTTGCGCATCATGCCAACGCCGATGCCAGTCATGACAGCAATAAGCCCCATGACGACAAGTAGCTCGACGATGGTAAAGCCGCTGCTCCGATTCGATGAAAACCTCACTTCGTGCTCCAATTCCCAATGTCGTCTTCAGTGTTGAACTCACCATCAGGTCCCGCTGAAAACAACTGATAGCTGCTCAGGTTGTAGGGGCTCTTAGTTTTGGGATTTAGCCAAGGTTTCACTGTAACGACATCATACTCCAGGACCCCTGGTTCCGTCCGTTGATAGGCTCGGACATTGCGATTGCCATAGTCTTCGGCGTTGAAGTAGACAAAAGGATTGTCCCAAGGATCAAGTATCTCGAACAAATCAGTGGCATCGAATTTTGTCATTCTTCGGGCGGAATAGTCCTCGTCAAGATTCTCAAGCGCTTTCTCGAAAGCCTCTGAGTCATTGCCAAGCCCATCAAATCCCAGCGAACCCAAACAAACAACCATGGCCTCGATGCCAAGATTCGTCCGATTCGAGAGCTTGGTGCCAAGAGCTGGAAATCCCTCCAAGGACGAGGGCGGATAGACTCCGTTGCGGCGGTCGCTGCGGTAAGTTTCTAGGTTGGCTCCCACCGATTGAATGAACGCCTTGACCTCAGCCAAATCGGCGTCGCGTTGTGCACTGACATAGGTAGTGATCATGAGCGTGCCAAGAAGTGAAATAATGGCAATCACAACCAAGAGTTCAATCAAAGTGAATCCGCTCGCATCTGAATACCTGGTATTTATCGTCATTTTTATCACCTGCGTTTCGAATCTCTTGTGACAATGCGGACGTCATCCACCTGAACATCAACCCGTCGGTCAATCTCGGCTTGTGTGAACGCCCAAAGCTGGAGATCCTTGGTTGTGCGACGTAGTCCTTTGATTTCGATTCCTGTGAGTACAGGGTCGCCGTTCACTAACACGGTGAATGTTCCTTTCTTGCCGCTTTCGCTGGCAATCCCCAGAACAATCTGTTGGGGTTTGCCATCCACAAGCGCCGGCCACGTCTCTGGAATGGCCTCCCAACGCCCCATCTGATAGCGGGAAATCTTGCGAATGGCGAGGCGCCCTTCCCGGTTCTTGCCCACCATCATGCCGTCATAGGCGATGCCACCGGAATCGACATCAACGAAGGGATTCTGGTTGGCCGTGTTCTTTCTGAAAGTAAAAATTCCGATGCCGCAAATCACGTCAGCATCGGGCTTGGCAACGAGACCCGCCTCAAAGGAAACGAATTCCCGACCGCGGCGACGCTGAAAAATGCAGGAAGGGACATCGGAGGCTTTTTGGGTTCCGGTAAAAGTCACCCGGTTGTTGACCAAACTGATGGGGATGCCAGATCCCGGGGCGTAAGAACGCCAACCACGCAGTAAATCTCGCCCCGTCGCGACTCGGTTGAAATGATCGGACCAGACTTTCTTAGACAAATTGTCAGCAATGTCAGCAGCGAATTTCCTGGTATATACCGCCAGGGGGCTTTCATCGCGGCGGGAGAGACTGCGTTCAACGGTACGGAATCGTTTGAGCGCCTCTTCGTGGTTACCTTCGAGGTAGTAGTAGTAGGCCAAGCTCAACTCAACTTCGTCCGTGTCTTTTTGCTGCTTGGATTGATCAAGGCACTTCTTGGCGTCGTCAAAACGACGGAGACGAACCAAAGTTTGAGCCTTGCGAACCAGAAGACCTGGGGACTGCGGCCGCAGTACCATCGCTGAATCGAGGTAGCGCAATGCGTCGTCAAATCGTTGTAAATGAAAGCAAGCTTCGGAAAGAGCTGCCAGAATATCGAATTGGTTAGGCAACTTCGATTGCGCCCGCCTCAATATGTCATATGCCTGCTGATAGTCTTCGACCAAAAGAAATCCGCGCCCATTCCAATATAGGACTTCGCCATCTTCTGGGTCAGCCACAAGCGCTGCGGCATACGCCGCCTGTGCCGCAGCTTTGTCGCCGACACGTTCGTGAAGATACCCCAGTCCGCAATGGGCGCGAGCGGTCAAGAGAGGATCAGCGTTCATGGCGTCGAAGAATCCATCCCTGGCTTGGACCCACTCCTCTTTCGCCAACGAGCACAAGGCCATATTGTAGTAGGCCAAGCCGTTGCTGGGTGCACGTTCCAATGCGTTCTTCAGCCGATCTTTGGCAGCGTCCATATCACCCTTGGCGAAATCTACACTAGCAAGTCCGATGAGTGCTCGAACATTGTCGGGTTCAGCTGTACTCACCTGGTCAAACGCACGCGCCGCTCCATCAATTTTACCGGCGGCCAAACGAGCCTCGCCGAGATCAAGAAGAACGGCTCTCCTTTCGTGCTCCAATTCGAATCGACCGCTGGACGCTTTTTCCAGCAATTGTTGAGCTTCAATAACACGGGCACGGCCACCTTGATGCGCGGTGACTAAATGACGCCCATACCGGGCATTCACAATCGGATTCCGTGGCGCCAAAGCTTCCGCTCGATCAAAAAGCTCTGTTGCTAGGCGCTCCAAGCCGAGACGGCTGTAGAGTTCCGCGGCCCCGGCCAACAAGACAGCATCTTTGGGAAACACCTTGAGTCCGTCATGGACGGCTTTCATTTCGATGTCGTAGTCAAAGTCACGATTGGCAGCTAACGCCAGGGAGCGATACAGAAGCAGGCTAGAATGCCCGTTTTCGGCGTACCTCAACAAATGAGTCTTGGCGAGGCCAAACTCACCGATCTCAGCGAGCTTTGCAGACAACTTGATGTGTTCTTCAATACTATCTGCAGGCAAGAGTCGGCGATCGAGCTCAAACTGGGCAACGGTATAGATCCCTGGGGTCGCACCTTCAGCGAATTCGATCGCCTGCACATTGAGAGGAGCTAGTTTGCTCTTGGCAGCCCATTTCTGGTCTTTCCAACGGCGAAATTCGATCTCAAGTTTGCGATTGCCGAGCTGCTCAGTGCGCTCTGCCGGTGAAGCGCTCGTGTTCTTGCGAATGGCATCAATCTTGAGTTTGATGTCATACTTGTCCAGACCATCTGCGCCTTCAGGAACAACACTGTCATTTTCGATCGACCCATACCAGATCTCGCCCGATAGCCAATGAATCTTGTCAAGAGTACGTTCACGCTCGGCGATGTCCTTGAGTTTCTGACGCTCTGCTCTCGCTTTGGCGATCTTGGCCTCTGCGTCTTGAGCCAACCGTTCTCTCAATCCAAGAATCTTCTTCAACTCGCGCTTCTTCTTCCTTTCTTTTCTCTTCTCTTCTTGGTCATTGGCGGCGGTAGGATCAAATTCTGGTACAGGTTCGTCGTCATCGTTTACGTCGGCCTCCCCAGTTGCGTTGCCTGTCGTGGTGTCATCAGCTTCTTCCGCATCGATCTCATTACCGCTTCCCGCTTCTTCCGATCGTGCTGGCAGATCAACACCAAGAACGGGTAGCACTTGGGCCACGGTTGCCATCCGACTGTAAGGATCCAACCCAGGGATCATCTGAGGTGAGCTTGTCACCAAGGTCGGCCGTGGTGGTGCAGTTAAGTTAAGAGGAGGCATCGGCACATGTTCCTTGGGAGCCCGAAAGATGTTACGACCGGCCAACGTCCACGTTGTTTCGCTTTCATCAATCAGCGCTGCCTTAAGTGTATCCAACTCACTCAATGGCACGACTTGAGACGCCATTCTGCGCCCACGTCCCTTGCGTTTCTTGACTTTTGCTCCCCCGCTTGACAGCTCGTTGTAGGACAGCCAAGCAACGATCAAGATGATGACAGCAAAGGCGATTTGTTCTTTGTTCAGTTTCATTTCAGTGTCTCTCTACATCCGCCCAGACTTGGCACCCACGGGTTCGCCCTTACGATCAAGAAGCAGCGCACGAACGTCCAAATCCATCACGACGTTCGACTCGTCGATGAAAGTGCGCCTGCGCTTACCAGTTTGATCCATGGAAGTAATCCTTGCCTTCATGATGCTTAGACGCGAGCCAGGTAGATTGATGTCACGCAGCATGTTGTCAATCGCGCTCGGCTTTCCCTTGACTGTCATCTTCACCAATAGTGGGCGAAGATAAGGAGTCGCTTCATTGCGGTCTGTTCGGCTCTTCTTTGGCATTTTCGAGATTCGAATCGGTTCAATAGCTTCTACGCCTGCTGCCATGCCAGCAAGGCAGCAGCGGCTGACGACATCGAGGCCGTTCAGATACCATTCCCTTTCCGCAGTTGTCTTTGGCGTGATACTTCCCAAACCAAGGTCAGCTGGAATTCGAATATCGAGGGATGCAGCTGGCTCTACCCGTTCCTTGAGCAGCTTTTGCACCATTTCATTGAAGTAGATATCGGGAGAGCGAGAGACTCCCACCAAGGTAAACCCCGCGCTGGGGCGATAGGCCAATTCGCTTTCGAGATGTTGCAATTCGTCTTCAATTTCGGCGAGACGGCGCTCAATACTCCTCACCGCACCGCTTGGAAGCTTCTGTTGTTCCGCTCGTTTTTCAGCTGTCGTGGCACGACTCCTGTTTGACCGAATCTCACTCGAGAATGAACCGTCAACAATGAAGTAGGCAATGGTGAAGACCACAACACCAGCGAGCAACATGAGGATAAATGACTTGTTTTCTTGCCAGATTTCTTCGAAGTCCATTACTCGTCCTCCTCAGAATCTGATTGTGTCGGCCACCCGGCATAGTCGATCGTCACTTGAAAATCACCACCCGCATCCATGGGGCTATTGACTATGCTCACGACAGGTTTCAGCGGGTCGGCTCGGAGCGCTTCAACAAAGCGATTAAAGCTGGTTGTTACACCTTCCCCAAGTTGGCGAATCTCGCCTCTGACTGTCACCAGCATTTTCTCGACCATGGCTTTCCTGTTGTTTTCCAAACCCGGGGGAGTCACGTTCTTGACTCCCAGCTCGATGGAACGTATCCAAATCGACTGATGGGCACATCGTTGGACCAAGCCTTGACCGCGAACGAGGTAGGTTGCTCCTCGACTCTCCCAGGCCAGCTGATCGATCTTTCTCTTGACAAGGCGCGCTACTGCAACTTTGCTGTCATAGCTCTTATGGATCCGAGTAGCCTTACGTTTCTTGCGCTCAGCCAGTTTGAGTTTGTCCGCCGACGCCTCAACTTGCCCGCTCAAGCTCGTCCAGAGAATTCCGAGGAAGACAGCAGCGGCAAGCCCTGCGGCAATCATGTAGATGTGCCGCGACATGAACCGTCGCTTCTTCTTGGTCGCTTCCGGGACAATGTCGATCATAAAGGCGTCGGGATCAGCCGACATGCGTGCCAACCCAAGAGCACAAGCAAACCGTCCGGGGTTTGCCTCAAACAACTCGGCTTCGTCAGAAGGCAGGGCACTCGAGTCGATGCCAGCTTCCGGCATGTAGCGCAATACCGGTATGCTCAGATTCTGTTCCAGGTAGTTGTCCAGCCCTCTCAGCGCTGCACCACCACCCGAGATCATGATCCTGCCCACTTGCATCTCTCGAAGACCATTCTGACTTCTGGCAAAATTGATCGTTGACTGAATCATGCCGGAAAGTTGTCCAGCAACACCCATGATCGCATTGGCAACTTTCTCTTCTTGGCTCGATTTATAAGAAGCACGACCACGTGGTGTGACATTGCCAAATTCGTGTTTCAGTTTCCGGGACTTGGGAACTCCAACGCTCCAAGTTTCGGCAATCGCTTTGCTGAACATCTCACCACCACCAGAGACATTGCGAGAGAACAAGAGTTCGCCGTCCCGGATAATAGCCATTTCGATATTCTGATCACCGATGTCGACCAGGAAGGTGAACTCCCCGCTCTCCATGTCACCAAAAGCCAAAAACGAATTGAAGAGGGCGATACAGTTGGGCGTGGTCGCTCTGGTCTCAAAACCGCCCCCCTTGATCGCCCTCAAGCGCGATTCAAGAAAGTGATTCTTGACCAATGCGACAAGAACTGTCTCGTCGCCATCATCTTGCTCGGAGTGCAGAATGTTGTAGTCGGCACACAGCGTATCACCGCTGGAAGTCGACATGTCCTGTACTTCGAAATCCATCAGCATGCGCAGCCGCCACAGCGGCACCGGTGGCACCGATGTATAGCGAATCATCAGATCGCGTCCGGTGGCGCCAACGCGAACAACGCCGGGCTTGAGCTTCAACCCTGGCAATTCGGATTGCAGCATGCGAAGAATCTCAGATTCGACATCGCCCGAAGGGTCAACTTCAAACTCAGCGACACGAGTCAACTTGAACAAGGGACCGACCACCTGACCCTGTACAACTTTGATACTGTAGGTTCCAGGATCAATCCCGGTAAGCAAAGCCATGCTTTACTCCTTCAACAAAAACGAATGCAATCTCGGCTCATTTCGAACCAAGGAGTGTCTCAATCTTCTTCAACTCTTCCGTCGCCGCTTCGGCCAATTGTCCGCCCGGCGCTAGTTCAACAACGGAAAGGAAAAACCCACGCGCCAAGACCGGGGCCGAATTCCCGGGCGTCATGAGGTCTCGACCTCGCAAGAGGTGATTCTCGGCTGTAGCCAGGCGGCGCTTTTCAGAAATGTCATTCCAAGCCCCGTCCAACCGTGTCTTGGCGACCCTAAACTTTTCTTCGAAGGATGAGGTCGCAAAGCCATCAATAAAACGTTGCAGTTCTTCACTCACTCGTGCTCGATCTTGTTCGAACGTCTGAAAGAATAGGACATCGTCCACTTCCTTTCTGAGCCTCACGAGAGCCTTCTCAGCCTTGAGCCTCAATTCGACCAAACGGTTTGCCGCTCGGTCGGACACTTCCTTACGGAAGGAATAGCGATTGACGATTTCAGAATAGTACCCCATTGCCTCGCCATATTTCTTCCTGACGATGTCGGCGTCACGGGCTTTTCCGTTCAAGGCATTAACTTCGCCGAGTTCAGCGTCGAAGTTCATCTGAATGTCGAGAGCAAAACTACGACGACCATCCGCCATGCTCGTGGCCGAAGGCAAGAGAATGATGGCACCTCTGTTCGTCATGGTCATCTCGACGGATTCTGGTTGCGCAAAGACAAAACGCAAGGCACGAGGACCCGTGGCAACAACGAGCTCTGTCACGCCGTCGCGTTTGAACGCTTCGGTGTGGCGCATAGCTCCTTCGCTATTCACTGTGACGAGCCCGTCGAGAGGGTCGACTTGGAACCCCAATGACAACTTAGCCGCGCCAGCAAGGGAACCTGTCCAAGTGATACCGTTTCCCCCTACCTTTGCCGAGAATTCCGCATCACCACCTTCTCCCGCCGACAAGAACCCCTTCACCATTTGGCTCTGTTCGTTGCCTTTACTCTCTTCAGCCGCAAACAAACGCCCCAAGAATTGCGGCGCGTTCCCGGTAAACTCATAGAGCCCGCCATGATCGAGGATCTCAGCGCCGTCACGGCTGACATTCAAGGAGCCTGAGCTATCCAGAAGCAAGTCGTAGCCGTGGGCCTTGATCGTTTTGCCGCCACCGCGGGAACGCAGGGCAAAAACATCATCAACAATCAACTTGCCCGTGGCATCGTGAAAACCGATCGCCACAGCGGCACTTTCAGCCCCCAACGGCGGCATGAAAATCGCGCTAACCTGACGAAAATTGCTTTCCCCCATGGGGGCATTCACATGGGATACCCCGAGGATTCGACCCGATTCATTCTTCCACAACAAACTGAATCCAACTCCTCCGCCAGTGACTCCAGAAGTACGAATTTGCCCCCCCACTTCGATGCGGTCAGACGTACTAATGTTCTCGATCTCACGGGTGAATGCCAGGTAATGATCGCCATCGCCGTCGCTCACCTTGACCTCCAAGGCACGCTCTCCGGAAGCTTTTCGTTTCCTCGTCTCGACATAGTCCACAGCATCAGAGTCTGTGGACAAGTAGTCGTCATCATTTTCTCTTGCTTCGAAATTGCCGTCTGCAGCTAGCTGGTTGCCGTTAATCGCTTTCGTAACTTTGGTCTTTGAGCTCTTACTTGTTTCCTGAGTCACCCACCATCCACCGGCGCCGGCGACAGCCACAATCAACACCAACCAAACAACAGTGGCAGCCTTCTGTTTGCGCTTCATGTTGGCTTCGGAAATAGCAAATATTTCGTCTTCGAGTGGCACCTCTTCCAGCGTGACCGTTGCAACTAAGTCGTCATCGCCTTCGTCTTCGCCAACGCCAAAAACGAATTCGACAGTGCCGATTCGTACGCGGTCGCCAGCGGCAAGCCTAGTTTCCACGGAAGATTCTCCGTTGACGATCGTGCCATTCGTGCTGCCTAAGTCACGAGATACCCACGTGCCACCTTCGGAGACAAACTCCGTATGATTGCCGGAAACGCCTTTCTCGTTTAGGGTGACCGCATTTGTTGAGCGGCGTCCGAAAGTCATACGCCCGGCGAAGGGGATTTTTTCGCCAACACGATGGGTGTTGAGAAAGCGCAAATAGACTTCCTCTTCGAGGGAAATCTCCAAGTCGAGCTCGCCCTCATCGGCCAAGGAGATTTCCTCCACGACAACGTCAGATTCGAGGAACCTGAGAGTCGCCTTGCCGACCGATATCTGGTCGCCATCTTGAAGTTCAAACGTTGTGACTTTGCGACCATTAACCCGTGTTCCGTTACTTGATCCCAGATCTTCAACAAACCAGGAGCCGCTTTCGAACTTGATGCGGCAATGTTCACGTGAAGCTTCGGGAACTTTGATGACAATTTCGCAGTGCTTGGCAACACGCCCGATGGTGGCACCACTTTCGGAAAGAGCGAATTCGGATTCGCCTTCGCCGTCATTGACGATGATCTTGGCCATGAATCAACATTCTCGAGCCGTCTGCCCGCAGACGGTTAGTGATCTGGAGGTGATTGGGTGCCCCACCGCGGGTGCACCACGAGGAACCGTGCATACGGATCCAGTCCATAGGAGCAAAGAACATACCATTTGGCGAAGCGAAGCATCAGAACATAAGTCACTATTAGACATGCACTTACAGTCTTCAAGCGAAGCTGCCATGTAAATTCTGAGAATGTGAGCGGAAACTAAGTTACCAGGAGCTAGGCGGAAGTTTCCATTCCGTAACGTGCGAGTTTCTTTCGTAGTCCCAAACGAGAAAGGCCGAGCGTCTCAGCGACGCGCGTCTTGTTGCCATCAAACCGTTCCATGGCCGCCGCCAAAATCTGCCGCTCCAAGGCCTCAACACAGCCTTTCAAGCCACCTGGCATGTTATCCAGTCTGGTCGAACGAATCTCCGGGGAAAGATCCTGAACGCTTATCAATTCATGACTTAGGAGCGATAGGCGGGAAATTTCATGGCGCAATTCTCGGACATTTCCCGGCCACGGGTAAGCAACCATTGAGCTTAGCGCTTCTTCAGAAAGTTGAGGAGGATCGTCAGCGGACAAGGCCAAGAAATGCTGCGCCAGGGGTTCGACATCCTCCGGCCGTTCCCGGAGAGACGGCACACGCACCTCTAGTCCTTTGAGACGGTAGTACAGATCTTGCCGAAACCGACCTTCGGAGATGAGTTTTTCGAGATTCTGATTTGTTGCGGAGACAATGCGCACGTCAACAAATCGACTCTTGCGCTCACCGAGACGGCGAAACTCACCAGATTCGAGTACCCGCAGCAGACTCTTTTGATGGTTTTCAGGCATGTCCCCGATTTCATCGAGAAACAAGGTGCCGCCGTTCGCACACTCGAGCAGGCCTTCCTTGACACAGTCACCGCCACTGAATGCCCCCTTGGCATGGCCGAAGAGCTCAGCTTCCATGAGCCCTTGAGGAAACCCAGCACAATTGAGCGCCACATAGGGCCCCTTGCACCTGGAACTGTTCCCGTGGACGGCTCGTGCAATGAGCTCTTTTCCACACCCGCTTTCACCGCGAATCAACACCGGCAAATCGCTGGGTGCCACCCGATCAATGAGTGACAAGCAATCGCGCATGGCAGGAGAGCGGCCGACAATTTCGGCGTACTTGCCCTGAATTCCTGACTCCTTCTCAAATTGACTTAGCTGCTTGCGCACAGCCTCTATCTCGACGATGCGTCTTTTCGCCTCATTCCTCCACAAGGCAGAGACTTCGCGTTCTTTGGCAATCATGCCGCTATTGACCAAAGAAATAGCCGCTTGGTCGGCGAATGCCTCGATGGCCGCAATGTCTTGCTCTGAAAAACTGCCTCGAGTAAATCGGTTATCCAAATAGATAGCGCCGACAATCTTGGTCTGATTTATGAGGGGCACACAAAGTACCGACCGAATCTTAAGATTGTAGACCGATACCATTTCCTCGAAACGTCCGTCTTCGCTGGCGTCTTCAGTCACCACACTCTTGCCGCGACGAACAACCTCAAGCGCGATTGATCGAGAGACCTCGAATGCCGGGGCAGGAATGTCCTTGCGCCAAAAATCCCGGGCCACGGGAATGTAGAGTTCTTCTTCCTCAACCGTCATCAAGAAGCCACGTTCGGCATCGACGAACTCCACAGCTGAGTCGAGAATTGTCGACAACACCCGTTCGGGTTCGATCTCCGCCGCAATCTGTCGGTTGATCTCAAGAAGGCGTTTTAGTCGCGCAATCTCCTGTCCCGTGGCTTCTCGTCCCACTTCGACTTTCTTTGGAGCTTTCTTGCCACGAACAAAGAGACTCTCCGTCCAGCTGGTAGTCTTTGAGGGAACGCAGGTGTACGAACCAACATCCCCACGCCCAAGAAACGTGATCTGAGTGTTGCCAATGGTGATTTCGCTGCCATCTTCGAGTTCGAATCGATCCACACTCTCACCGCCAACCATGGTGCCGTTGCGAGAGTTCAGATCACGAACAAAACACCCGTCTCCTTCAACCTCGAATTGGCAATGTGTGCGGGAAAGGGCCGGGTCGTCGACGGGAACAGTGCACGTATGCGAGCGGCCAAATGTGACAACACTTTTTCGGAGCTCAAAAGTGCGCGTGACACCATCGTGTTCAACAGAGAAATGAACTGACATGGAAACATGATGCGGATCCGTGCCAACTTTAGCAAGGCTCTTGGGAATCTCATTTTCCCGAATTCGATCCACTAGGTCGGGTCGGCGTCGGGCACTCCGTTCGCGACAGATGAGTTGGTGGAGGCGATCGTGTCAGGTGAGCTCAGATTGATCTGCACTCGAAAAATATGTCAAGAAGCCGATAACAGCGGTTTCAACACGATAGACATGGTGGCCCAAGGAAAGACCGAAGAATCCCTCGTCCTGCAAGTACAATTCCTCTTCAGAAGTGAGCCCGCCTTCAGGCCCAATAACGACTAGAATGTGAGCAGGCACTCCACCGTGCTTTCTTTCGAATTGTCGCAGGGTCGTGCCAACTTGAGTGGTTCCAAAAACTCCGATCTGCCCCTCAGACAACGTCAAGTTCGTGAGTTTGGTAGGGGCCAAGAAGGTCGGCATCCAGTTGTTTCCGCATTGCTTCATGGCCGCAATCGCCGCCTGCAGAAACTTCTGCTCTCTCTTCTCCAAGCGTTTCGTGTCACTACGGTGCACGCTGCGTGTTGCAATGAGGGGACGAATAGGATCGGCTCCCGCTTCGATAGCCCGCCGCACGACATTGAGAGCTTCGCCTCCTCTTGGCAAGGCAACCGCCAATTCCAAGATCGGAGCGCTCCTGGGTTTCCTTTCCGCTTTCTCACGGATCTGGAGTTCTGCACAACGCCGGTCGCAAGCGACGACGATGGCTCGTACCTCTCCGCCCTGGCCGTCAAAAAGCGTGACTTCGTCATCAACCGTCTTGCGCATGACTCGCAGCATATGTTGCGCTTCCGTCCCAGATAGCTTGACGTTTTCGCCAACTTCGCCCAAAGGTGTATCTGAATAAAAACGTTCGAGGCTCACTTTTTCTCGCTCTCGGTAGAGATTTTCTTAAGGCACGTTTCAAGCAAGGACATAGCGGACTTCCGTATCCCGATTAGAGCTTCATGAGTCGTACCGTCGGTAAGATCGAGAAATTTCCGAAGAGGTTCTGCGGCCGCTTCAAATCGGCGACGATCAAAACGAAGCTTGCCCAATTCAAAGAGACTTCGAAGATTCTGGGTGTCAAGACTCAGCGCCTTGACATAGGCGTTTTCAGCTTCATCGAAACGCATGGATGCCATGGCAATCCGCGCCAATACCGCATGGTTCTCGCCATCATCCGGAGCGAAATGAAGGGCGGTCTTGAGTTCGACAGAGGCTCTCACCATCTCGCCGATTTCCAAGAGTTCTTCGGCCTCTTGACGAAACTCGGCGCCATAGCCCTTGAGCAACGCTCTCACTTCATCCAGGTCTTTTGACCCAGGAGTCAAGGTGGATGCTTTCAAGAACTCCTCCATGGCTTGGCGTCGAATTTCTGATCGCTGAGCCCTCTCCATGGTCTTCGGAATGTTCTTCGGTAACCGGGTGTAGATGAAGGCGTAGCCCTTCACCT
>JAJRYU010000343.1 GCA_024275615.1 Planctomycetota bacterium | reverse complement strand
CCCTGCCAGGTGAACTGCAGACTCATCTTGTAGTCGAGGAACCCCTTGAAGTGGATGAAGTCCCAAGCTGTCTTGAGATCGGCGAGACTAGGGGCATAGTCGATGGAGACGTGCGTATGCAAGGGATAGCCGAGGATGCTTGATAAGACGCTATCTTTGGTATTGATCTTCGACGCTTTGTTGGTGTCATCGGCCAAGACTTGCCCGTCTCGATCGCCTAGGATGTTGTACCCTTGCCAAGTGAGTACTGGCAAGTTGCGGTATTTGAACATCGGAGCCAGTGCACTTTTCACCAGCGTTTCACCGGTCTTGCCATCGTTTCCCATGATGGGAACGCCCTTTTTTACTGCGAGCTTGATGTGGCCGGGAAGGATCGCGGCATTGCTAGGGGTGAAATTTATAAAGGGATGCCCCGCCTTGATCGCGGCGAGAGCGTAGAGGCTGCTCGCGCGTAATTGATCTTGTCGGTCTTCACGAATAAGTCTCTCGATCCCGGTAGGGGTGTTGTGCTCCTTATTTAAGGCGAGCGGCGGTTCAGTGGATGCGAGATTGATGACAACAACTTGATCAAGATCGTGACGAGTCTTGAATTCTCTCAGATCCTTGCTGATTTGTTCGTAGACCTGTTTGGCGGATTTCTTACACCGTCGCACTTTCGCATCGGCGATGTTCCTAATCGTCTTGCCGCAATTGAGAACGCTTCCGGTGCGAACATTGGCGTCGACATCTGCCAGTTCTTCGCGAAGACTCTGGAGAGGTTCCAAAGGAATCGTGCCGTTTTCCCGATGAATCTCATAGGCGCTGTCAAAGACCGTCGTTTGGCGAATATCATGGCCGCCAAAAACGATGTCATTGAGGGGTAGAACAGAGATGCCAGCGAAAGCCGGTGTTGACGTGATAAGGCCACTTTCAGAGGCGTGACCGTTGGCAATCATCTTGGCACCAACAATCATTGTTGTGGCCAATCCCCCGTTGATGCCGATGGCCCATAGGCCAAGCTTACGTGCTTGCGAATTCTCAGTTGTCATTCTTTGGTCCGTGTATGTCGTTGCACCAAGCGGCCCCGCCCGTGAGGGGCATTCGTCTACCAACGCCGAATGCTTTGGAGGTCACCTTGAGGCCTGGAGGCATTTGCTTGCGTTTGAATTCATTGCGCCACAAACGAGAGAGGATGTCTGCTGTGACTTTGCGGTCGAAACCTAAGGTGACGATTTGATCCAAGTCGGCACCCTCTTCGATAGTCAAGCGCAGAACTTCGTCCAAGACGTCGTAGTCAGGCAGTGAATCGCTATCGAGTTGGTCCGGCCGCAACTCAGCGGAAGGTGGACGATCAATCGTTCTTTGAGGAATGATGGTTCCGCCAATTTCGTTGAGGTAACGAGATAGATCGTACACTTTTTTCTTGGGTAGATCAGAAATCACCGCGAGTCCGCCGCACATGTCGCCATAGAGGGTGCAATACCCCACTGCTAATTCAGACTTGTTACCAGTAGACAGAAGCAGAGAATGAAATTTGTTGGCTAATGCCATCAGGTACATGCCTCTAATCCGAGGTTGGAGGTTCTCTTCTGTG
>JAJRYU010000342.1 GCA_024275615.1 Planctomycetota bacterium | reverse complement strand
TGTCATTGTGCGGCACCTTGCCCCGCAAACGCACACTTTCGCCAAAGGAGGCGCCTAGTTGTTTGACGTATTCAGGTTTCGCTTCGATATCACCATAGAGTTCAGCCTCGAATGATCCGCGCTTGAGATGAGCCAGTGCCTCCAAGAGGACATGCACGCCCTTGACCGGCTGCATCGACCCAAGGAACCCGATTCTTAAGGGGCCGGGAGCGCGAGGCGCCCGCGTGATGTTGCGGAAGTCCTTCATTTCAGTGCCATAGTCAGAACAGACAATACGTTCGGATTCGACGCCGAATTCAATGAATCGTTCTCTCAAGAACTCAGACGGAGCAATCAGACAATCGACATTCTCGATGAGATCACGGACACAGGCCTCTCGAAGGAGCAGTTCCTTTTTCATCGCGTCGATGCGACTTTCTGACGGCACGTACTCGTTGTCTGACAGGCGGCGCAGTCGAATTTTACGAGCTGTTGCTTTGAGATTCATACCCGTCAGTTTTTTGACGCCCATGATACCCCGAAGCATCCACAGGTCGACATTGGATCGCCCCCACATGAAGCGCGACACACACTCCGAACACTTGTCGAGTCCCGGAACATGGCAGCGTTCTTCATCGGCGTCAAACAACTGACCGTTGCGGGCACAAAGCAACCAGAATTCGTGGAGAGTCATTACTGTCGGAATACCATGCATGCGAGCAATGGCAGGATAATTCAAGCTGTGATGCAACAGATGCTGAAAGTGAATAATGTCGGGACGCTCAGCCTGCAAGACTCTGCCGAAGAGATCTTCCATCGTCGGGTCAGCGTAGCTGTGGCTAAATTCAGAGTAGCGCCGGTGATTTTGCACGGTGATGACCTTGAGGCCATCGACATTGCTGACGTTGTGGCTGTAGTTGCGGCGCATCAGGTCATCGTCGGCACTGAAGAAGACCACATGGTGCTCTTTGGCTAGACGTTGAGCCAATCGGTAACTGTAGAGCTCAGCGCCGGTTTGGTGTCGCGGTAAGAAACGATGAACAACTGTGAGTATCTTCATTCAGAACTGCTATGCGGTGGACGAGCACGAAACCCGAGAATACCGTGGCCCAAGCCACAGCCCTTCGCCCAAGCCCCAGGAACTTGCCCCTTTAGGATACTGACGAAGAGCACCAGAGGCCAGCATAGTACATCCAGGAGCAAAAAGGCCAGCCAGAGAGAAATCTGACCACGCTTCTTGACAAAGAGAGCCAAATTGTAGGCCACCATGTACTTACGCCATGGGCTATAGCCACGCCCGGCTGTTGAGCCCGCCGCATGGTAGAGAAGCGCCTGGGGCACATAGTGGCACAACCAACCCGCATCCCGGACGCGCGTGCAAAAGTCTAAGTCTTCAACATAGACGAAAAACTGCTCATCGAAGAATCCCACGGTTTCCAAGACTTCACGCCGAATCAGCATGCCACAGCCCGTGAGCGCATCTACCGACCCTTCTGAGTCAAACAAGCCCGTGTCATGAGCCCCAAAACCACGAAGTTTCTGGAGATTCGGAAAAAATCCCACGTCCATTCCCGCGCACCAGAGAGTGGGGCCGTCGTCCAGGTAGATCTTGCC
>JAJRYU010000341.1 GCA_024275615.1 Planctomycetota bacterium | reverse complement strand
GTAGCCTTCCGTGCCCCGCATTTTTTCCATTTGTTCCTGGGTCGCGCTTGGCTCACCCCCAGCAACTACAAGAGCTGCCACGCTGATGATGGCGACAACGGCGACACCAATGATGATCTTGATTTTCATGATTCCTCCTAGTTCTTTGGTGGTACGAAGTACATCACCACTATGCGGCGACCCAGGCGATCTTGCTGGACTCGGTCTTTTCGCCTCTTGGTTCCAGCACCGCCAGATCCCCAACCTCGTGTTTCTATGTCCTTGCCGGGGATGCCAAAATTGTTGGTCAGAAAGCGGGCGACTGTGAGCGCTCGGCCGGCGGCGATGGCTCGCGTTGTGCTTTCATCCTCGCCTTCTTCATAGGCAAAGCCCTCTATCCGAAGTTTGAGATTTTTTCCCTGTATGAGACTGGCGATCACGTCCAGGGTATTGATGTGGTCTTCTGTGAGTTCTGTGTCCCGGCGATCGAAGAGCAAAACAACCGGAATGCGAGTCTCGCTGTTCTTGCTTTGGTTGAGTTTTTCCTTAATGACGTCTCTCAGGCTGTCGCGATTAAGATCGTTGATCCTACCGTCTTCATCAGTCAAATACTTGTCATTAAGAGCCCCCACAGGTCGGTAACGTGCACGTTTTGCACCCAAGTCAATGGGGTAGTCGCTGCCAGGTAACACGCCAGGTAGGCCGTTGGCGTTGATGACGCTCTTGAATGAACCGATGCCATCGGAGATAAAGCCTGCTTGTCTTTCTTTCGAGTAGGAACATAACAGGATGAAGAACGTCAACATGATGGTCATCATGTCACCAAATGACACCATGTAGAGCGGTGCTCCGTCAAGAGACTCATCAACGGGTGCCTTAGGAGGAGGCATTTATTCGTCCCCTTTTTCCTTCTGGATCTCTTCTTGCCATGTCTTGGGAAGAATTCGAATGTTCAGTCGTCGGTTCTTGAAGCGATCAAGAGGTGTTGTGTTGCCGGCAATAGGAAAGAAATTGCCCATGGGTGCTGCAGCAACGCGCTCCGGTGTGACTCCTTCCTTAACCATGACCGCAGCGGCGCTGAGTGCCATCGCCAAAGTGAGCGTCCTTGGGTCCTCGTCGATTATTTCCGGGGTCAAATCATCAATGTGAGCTTCAATCGCCATGCGAACAGGCAAGTCTCGAAACAAGCGAGCAATCTCCTTGAGGAGCATCGTTGTGCGCGTATTCAATGTCGAAGAGCCGATGCGGAATAGTTCTTCATCGCCCCGGGTTTTGACCTTGACCAATGTCCCGCCCTCGATGTCTTCTAGTTCCATTTTGACATTGTACTTGTTGCGATCTTGTACCTTCTTCAGCATCTCCTTGACTTGATCATTGCGGAGCGAGGGGTTGATGACGCCGTTATTGTCACGATCACGAAACTTATAGTCCAACGAGGCCGCGGTTTCTCTTCGGGTCGGTCTTCCTGCGTCGCTCATGACGCCGAAGGCACCTGACAACGAACCCGTTGCTTGCTGCATCTTTTCTTCTTCCATGGAAGAAAACGTGAGAATCATGATAAAGAACGTTAGGAGCAGGGAGATCATGTCGGTAAACGTCACGATCCACATGGGTGCCCCTTTGGGCCTTACGAATTCTGCTTCTGGAACTGCCATGGCGCCTACTCTTTCGCTTTTTCGTCCATGGCATCACGCACTGCGGGTGGCAGGAACGCTTTGAGTTTTTCTTTCACCATGGCTGGTTTGTCACCGTTTTGGATGGCGACGATTCCCTCGATCATGGTTGAACGGATCAGCGTTTCTTCTTTCTTACGTTGGTCCAGTTTGCACGCCATGGGCAAGAGGATGATGTTTGAAAGGTAGGCACCGTAGAATGTTGTCAGCAACGCCACGGCCATGCCGGAGCCGATCTGTGATGGATCGGAGAGGTTCTTGAGCATGGTCACCAAACCGATGAGAGTTCCGAGCATTCCCATGGCCGGAGCGATTTCCCCCATCTTGTCGAGGACGCACTTGCCGACTGCATGCCGTTCCTGCATGGTGTAGAGGTCGGTCCCAAGAATGTCGCGCACGACTTCAGGCGGAAATCCATCGACCACAAGCCTAAGCCCTTTGACCAAGAAAGGATCCTCGACAGTTTCGAGTTTCTCCTCGAGAGCGAGCAGGCCTTCACGGCGAGCGAGTGCGGCGAACTCAGCCATGGATTCAATTTGCTCGGGCAGGGAAGCTAGGACATACATGAAGGTCTTCTTAACGACCTTGACAGTAGCCGTGAACTTGTTCATGGGGAAAGAAACCATGGTGGCGGCAATGGTGCCACCAAAGACAATTACGATGGACGGAACATCGACGAATGCCTGGAGACCAGCACCCATCATGATGGACCCGAGAATCAGTATTTGCGCCAGAACAAGTCCGACAACGGTTGCGATATCCATGAATTTCCTCGTCTATCCGACACACCCCTCACTGCCGATGCATTTTCGGACAGAGCCTGTCCTGCTACGGAGTTGGGGAACCTTCTCTTGTTACTGTCGGGTTTTCGGACGGTCGTTCTGAAGGCGAGGGTTTTCATGCATGGAAGAGTTGTGACATTGCCAACAGAGCGCTGCATGAATATGCGGAATCTCTGGGCACCGCTGTTCCAAGACTATTTCTGAGAGACGGGCAGCTCTCGTCTTGCTCGCTGAATCTCGACGAAATCGACAGGATCCAGGATGTCGATGACGTTGGCGGCTTGCTCCTCGTCCATAAGGGTAAGGAGGAGGGCGGCCTGCCGTAGACGTTCAACTTTTTCTGCCCTGGTTTCGTTTTCTGGAGCCTGGGCCAGCTTTTCTGCCGCTTTCTCAGGCGACATGTTGTCGTACCATTTGGCTATCTTGCGGTTTGCTGCCATCTCTCGTTTGTTGATCTTCGTTTTCTGCCCGTTTTTTCTCAGGCGGATTTCGTCCTCAGCCTTGTCGAGAGCGCGTTTTCTTCGTGAGAGGGTCTCGCGGTCGGCGATCACCGCTAGCTCGCGGTTGTTGACCTCTTCTTCGATGGTGTGAATCTCTTGTTTCAACTTTTCAAGTTTGCGGCTTTCGGTCTTGAGGCGGTCGCCGCGTGTTCGGATTTCTGTCAGTAGCTCCGAGAATTGTTTTTCGTCATAACTCTTGGGGAGATCCCATTGGCGGCGCGCATCGATGAGTCGTTCCCGCAAATCGTCGCCGTACTTCCTCTCTTTCTGCACCTTTGTTTGGAGTTTGACTTTGGGGAAGTAACCGCCAATGACCGGGAAGTCATGGAGTTTGGCCATGGTGTCCGGAGAGTCCTTGCCTTGAGCTTGAAGGAAACCGTAGAGCAGTCCGATGAACAACCACTGTGCTATGGTAAGAAGACCGATAATGGCGACAAAACCCTTCATTTCTCATTCCTTTTCTTGGCGAGATGGCGGAAGCTAGCGATTTCCTCCATGGATTCTTGTTCTTTGCGCGAGTTTTCGTCCTGCCAACGCTCCCAGGCTTTCTCTTGGGCTTTCTCCAAGCTGAGGAGTTCCTTGCGGCGTCGGATCATCATCTCACGGACTTTCTCGTAGGCTTGTTCTTCTTTTGCGAGCTTTTCTTCGAGTTCGGCTTGTTTCAGTTCGGCATTGGCCAACCAACGATAGAGGAATTCGAAGTTGTTGGGATCAATGGATCCATGAGAGAACGACTGGGAAATGTCCTGATTTGCTGTTTCGACTGATTCTTTGGCTTCATGAAATGCGGACTCCGCCAAGCGCAGCCTGCCAAGGCTCCGGGCGGTTTCAGTTCGTGCCAACTCTTCTTGACCTTTTGCCAAGTCGAGAAGTCGTTGAAGTCTAAATGAGAACTTCTTCATCTCTCAATTCCCTCAGCTTACAACCTATTTTACCTCGCCAAGTTCATTGAGGCGCGGCAATCTCTCTAAGGCGTAAACGTGTCTCCTCTATTGATCGGCTTTCTTGGCCCCCTTGCTTGAGTAACTCCATAATTTTTGGGTACTTAGCGATTGCTGCGTCAACTCTGGGGTCGCTACCTTCGCGATAGGCGCCGACGGTAATGAGGTCCCGTGCTTCTTCATAAGTGGAGAGGATTTCTCGAAATCTTCGCGCGGTGCTGACATGCTCTTCAGGGACCACAGCATCCATGACTCGTGAGACGCTCTCTAAGACATCGATAGCCGGATATTGGCCTCGGGAAGCGATTTTGCGCGACAAGACCACGTGACCATCCAGCAAACCACGCATCGTGTCGGCAACCGGTTCATTCATGTCATCGGCATCGACGAGGACCGTGAGAAGTCCGGTGATCGAACCATGCTGGAGGCTCCCCATCCGCTCGACGATTTTCGGCATAGTACTGAAAAAGGAAGGTGGGTAGCCTTTGACTGTTGGGGGTTCGCCAGCTGCCAAGCCGATCTCTCGGGTGGCATTCGCCAAACGAGTGATAGAATCCATCATCAACATGACATCTTTGCCTTGATCGCGGAAAAACTCGGCAATGGCTGTGGCGGTAAAGGCACCCTTCATCCGTAAAATCGGGGGGGCATCCGAGGTCGCTACAACGATAACACTGCGCGCCATGCCTTCAGGTCCCAGAACTTTGTCGATAAACTCTTTGACCTCACGACCGCGCTCGCCGATGAGCGCAATGACGTTGACGTCTGCCGAACTGTCGCGGGCGATGGTGCCCAAGAGCGTACTCTTGCCGACGCCGCTTCCCGCGAAAATCCCCAAGCGTTGGCCCATGCCCATGGTGAGCACGCCATCGAGGGCACTGATACCCGAGATCAACGGTGTATCGATGTTCTTGCGATCAAGGGGATTGGGCGCCGAGCGAAAAACCGGTGTCTGTATACCTCGAGGAAGCGCAGGGCCACCATCGAGAGGATTGCCAAGGGCATCCACGACGCGACCAAGCATGGCATTGCTGCAGGAGATGCTCAGTTTCTTACGCAGAGGGTGGACGGAACTGCCGGGTGCCAAATCGACAGTCTCCTCAATAGGCATGAGTATGGTTGTTCCTTCTCGGAATCCAATCGTCTCCGCCAAGATAGAGGACTCGTCGGTCCGACTTTGCACACGACAAAGCTCTCCCATGCCGACGACCAAACCGCGGCACTCAATGGTGAGACCAACAACTCGAGTTACTTTGCCTACGTATCGTCCCAGTGGCAAGCCGCCGAGACAGGCCTCGTAGTGTCCAATATCAAGAGCCTGCATGTTGGCTCTCCTCGATCAGAGAGCCGCGAATCTGCTCCAGGCGTTCGTTCATATTTGCGTAATATTCAGTGTCGCCACCGATCAATCGAGGCGAAGCGATGGCTGTCTGTGGGTCGGGCACAACGTCAATCTCCGACAAGCTGATCTCGGTGTTGGCGGCAGCATCGAGCAAGGCTGTATGGTCGGCGGGGTTAAGTTTGAGCGTGAGCCCCCTGCCTTTTGTGTCACTGTCCACTTCTTCAAGAAGATCTTTCACCATTTGGACCACGTCATGTTGGTTTTGGTCAATGGTTCTTCGAGTCAAGTTTTCGGCGACCTGCAGAGCCAGGCGCACAGCGAAAGCTTCGATTCTCTGACGGTCGGCAATGAGCCCAGTCTGGAGCTGATCGGATTGTGACTTTACCAGGTCCAACATCGCCTTGAGTGTTGCGCTGTACTTCGCGCGTTCCACTCCGACACCGCGTTCGAAGGCTCGACGCTGTACTTCCTTCATGTCAAAGCGCCTGCGTGCGCTTCCTTCAGCACTGGGGACGTCGCAGACGGCGAGGACGAAATCGGATGGGGCTTTTCTGAAGACGACTTGATTATTCGACGAGTTGCGCACCGGCACCTCCCGCATTGATCGTGAGTTCACCGCTTTCAATAAGACCGCGAATCGTAGTCATGATTTCTTTTTGAGCCTCCTGGACTTCTGTCAAAGGGACCGCTCCAAGGAGTTCCTTTTCTTCAATGATCATGTCCTTTGTCCGCTGCGACACAGCGCTAAAAATGGACTCGGACACCTCTGCCGAGCAGGACTTCAAGGACAAGGCCAAGAGCTTGGTGTCAATGCCACCCAGGATTTTTTGCATGGAGAGCTTGTCAACTGCGGTGAGGTCATTGAAGGTGAACATGGTTTCGCGAATCGATTCAACGAGCTCCGGTGTGTCTACTTCGATGCGCTCAAGCAGGCCGTCTCCGGTTTCACCATCTGCAGCATTCAAGATGTCGGCTGCGGTCTTGATGCTTGGGTCTGGGCCATCACTATCTGCGTCTTGGAAACGTGGCAACTTGCTCGTCTTCTCAATGAACATATCGGCGATATCACGGAGCACGCGTGGCGGCGGCGGTTTCATCGTTGCGATGCGCTTGAGCATGCTGGCACGGGAATCAGGATCCATAACGCCCAAGACTCCGGCCGCCAGGGTTGGCCCAATGTTGGCGAGCACCGCGGCCTGGACCTGCGGGTGTTCCTCAGCAAGAATGCGGCCAAGATCGGCGAAAGGCACGCCTTGAAGCCCTTTGAACGGCGATTCTACTTGCGCATTCACGCGGACTTCCTCGAGGATTTTCTGGCCCTTGGTCTCGCCGAATTTGGCGGCGAAGATTTCGTTGAGTGTCTCATTGACGTTGGCAAAAACCCCACCATCGGTCATAAGAGTCCGAAAGTCCTCAAGCACGGCTTGGACTGTGTCTTTGGCAGGCGGTGATTGTTCAAAACGAACCATCGCTTCGCCAACTCTTGACACTTCCTCTGGCCGCATCTGATCGCTCATTGGTTTGGCGAAGTCTGTACCCAAGACACGAAAGAGGATCGCAACTTTTTCGACACCGTTCATTCTGCGACCTCCGCACCTTCATAGAGCCACCTTCTGAGAGAGCGTCCGGCAAGATCTGTGTCGCCCACTGCTGACTCCAGCACACTTTCCTCCAAAGTCAGAGGGGCAACGGGATCTTCTTTCTTTTCCTCTTCGAGAGAGGCTTCAAGGACGTTGCGCAAGTCGGCTTGAGCTTTCTTGACTGTCCGCAGCGCGAAGAAGACGAATACCAAACCAATAATGAGATAGATCCCTTTTTCGATGTAGAACTGGATCTTCTCATTTGTGGCGACGGCCTCCACATCGGAATCGTTGTCTATTTCTGTTGGCGCCGCCATCTTCGCCATCATGATCTGAATCTTGTCGCCTCTTGACTCGTCCAAGCCAATGGCTGTGGCAACGGTTTGGAGGAGTTCATCCTTTGAATCGGATAGAGATTCATCAACAAAAACACTCGCTGTCATACGTGTGATGGACCCACCTAAGGTGACCACTTTGGACTCGGTAAAGCCATAGTCGGCTGTTTCCATTTTCGTGGAGTCCTTGTAGACCGCGGATTTTTCCTTCTTCCCGCCATTTGCCGTTGCGGTATTGCTTACTGGCCCGCCGGAGTTTGAGGCTCCGGCGGGTTTTGAGGATTCGGTTGTCTTTTTTTCCTTCACCACCTTGCCTTCGGTATCAAACTTCTTCTGGATGACATTTGAACGTGTCCAATCCAGGTTTACGTCCAAGGCCACCAGCACCTTGTTTGGGCCATAGACGAGGTCGAGAGTCTCCTGGGCTTTCATGGTCTTGTTCTGCTCCAACTGTGCCTTGTAGGCCAGTCGTGCTTCTTGTCCGCGAGTCTCGCCGTCCGGGCTGGGTTTCTTGAGTACCATACCCATGGTGTTCGAGATGTGGACGGCGTCGGCAGACAGAGAAGGCACGCCACTCGAAACAACGTGGGCGATGGTCTCAATCTGACTCTTGCTCAACACCCCTCGACTCTTAACAATGACACTCGCCTTGGCGGCTTCCTTGCCACCCCGAAAGTAGCGTCTTTTCTTGGCGGTAATTGTGATCGTGGCCCGCTCAATGAACCCCAGTCCCCTAAGAGTCTTCTGGAGACGTTTTTCGGCGCCTCGCATGCGGGTATGGGTGCGTTCTTCGCTGCTTAGCCCCGTCGTGCTTGGCAGAAAACTGGAGGTGTCTTCGTCCACACCCTTGCTCGGTAGAGTGCCAGACATGTAGAGGGTCTTGCTACCCAGTTCGTAGTCGCCACTCTTTACGTGGATGGCCGTGCCAGCAATGATCTTGTAGTCGCTGATTCCAACGTCTTCCAATTGACTCAGAATGCCACTGAGATCCTTGGGAGCAACTTGCCCAATGAGCTGTTTGTAGTCGGGGTTGCCACCAAAGATAGCGGCGGCCAAGATTCCGGCGAATACCAGCAAGGTCACACCGCCAGCGGCGACCTTTTGGCCAGCGCCGAGGTTGTTCCATAACTTCTTGACCTGATTTAGGATGTCGTTTGTGTCTGCCACGGGTGTTTCTCTTTTTCTCTTCACTGTTCAAAACGATCGAGTCGCGACTAGACCTGCATTCTCATGACTTCCTGGTACGCTTCGACCAGTTTGTTTCTCACCTGGACCATCATTCGGAAGCTCACATCGGCTTTGGACATGGCCAGCATGACTTCATGAACATTGTCCGTGTCGCCTCTAACTAAGCGAGATAGCGATTCGTCGGCCGAGTTTTGCATCTCGTTGGTCTCCTTGAGATAGCTACTCAGCACGTCCTTAAATGAGTCTCCATCTCCTTGGCTCTCGGCCTTGGTGGTCTTGCCGATGGACTTGAACTCTGCGGCTATTTTCTGAGCAGCGGCTTCGACGTTGAAATTACTCATGTTATCCCTCCAGAAGCGAAACAGCCTGCCGCATCATGTCGCGGTACATGCTGATCGCTTTCAAATTGGCTTCATAGCTGCGAGAGGCAGTCATCAAGTCCACCATTTCGAATGCCATGTTGACATTCGGATAGCTGACCATGCCGGTTTCCTTGTTTGCCAGTGGATGACTTGGGTTGAAGACTTCGTTCAAAGGTGTCTCCATGTCGTCCTCAATACTTGACACACGCACGCCGCCCAATGTGCCACCAGTCACACCGATGGAGCTTTCCAAAACGGTTTCGAAAATGACGTCCTTGCGGCGATAGGGGCCTCCATCTTTGGTGGCGACGACATTGGCATTGGCGATGTTCTGGGCGATAACGTCCAGCCTTCGTCTCTCTGATGCCATGCCTGTGCTTGAGATACTCATGCCGGCGAAAATGTTGTCGAGATCCATCTCTCTCTCCCTCAGTCTTTGGGCGCAGCGCCCGATTTTCTCT
>JAJRYU010000340.1 GCA_024275615.1 Planctomycetota bacterium | reverse complement strand
ATGGTCATGATTGAGAAAACCACGGCCATCTCAACCATGCTAAATCCATTTGGTTCGGCTTGCATCATCGATTGTCTCAAATCAACTTCTTACTTACGGCTTGGTCGAAATCTTTCAATATACGGCGAAGAGCTTGGCTGCCCTTTTGTTCACCCGATTGATCCAACTCTTCTTGCAAGGAGTTGAGCTCAGAACGCATCGTATTTAAGGACACTTCTTTTGTTCTCATGCGATCTATGGCAAGGTTCAGAAGATCGGCTTCCTTAGTGAGATAATCGCCTCCCCGAAGTTTGAAATTCCGCGGGACAACCTCACCACCCAGCTCATTGAAAATGCACTTGAACCGATACAAGGGTCCAGCCAATCGATGCGTGATCCTCACGGCCGCAGCCATGACAATAACGGCAGACAAACCAAGAGCGGGCCAATAGCGAGCGTCAAGAGCCATGAGTTGACGTGAACTTTTGAGCAAGCTCTCGCCGCCGTCAGCGTTATTGAGCAGATCGGCGATGGGTGGGCCAAAAATCGTCGCCGTCAGGATCAGCAAGAATGTGGCCAACAACAAGAAAAAAGACCCAATGAGCCCGAACTGAAGCTTCGAGTCAACGATGAATCGTCGTCGCCGCAGAAAGCTGCTCTTCGAAAAAGGACCCTCGATAACGCCTTCTTCTGCTGCCAATTTGATGACTTCCGTATAGGCCACGAAACAACCTCCCAAGGATAATGAGCCGTTGTGCACCGTGGCCAAGAAAATGTGCCTGTGCAAGAATACAGCTTCCTACTGTTATGCCGATCGGCACTATGGGAGATTTGCCTGAGAGAAATTGCGCGTCAACAACACAATCTGCCTGCATGGACTTGCAATGGTCTGGGTAAAGGTGGCTCCAACTGCGCTTATGACACCTTCTGCCTGGAGAATCTTCTAGGCGGCGTCGCCAGACTATTCCAGCAAGCTGATGTTTTTTCGCAAGTACTCCAGCGCTTCTTGGAGGCTAAATTCATTGTAGCCATGGTCATCAATCATGCGTTGGAAGAAGGCTTCCGCAGCGATCTTGTCCTCCTCGTCCACCTTGCCGGGAATCGCTCCTTCAAGGATGAAGACATCAGTGACCAACTTTTCGACCTTCTTCAAGCTCTGCCGGAAAACGTTCCTCTTCAGAAGTTGAAAGAGATCGGCAAACACGCTTTCGTAGACTATTGGCGCATCCGGGTTGCTGATCCTAAATGACGCGACCTTGGTCATCAGCCCAGAGCGAAAATCTTCGCCACTGACTTCGCACTCAAGGAGAGATTCAATTCTCTCCATGAACTTCGTATCCGGATGAAGCGACTTGCCACTAGCAGGGTCAACGACTTTTTCATTCGTTTTGAATGCCTTGACGTGCAGAAAGTAGCTTGAAAAGAGACGGTCATACTCCTCTTCGTCAACGAGTTCAGCTGCACGCTGGACGTCATGGGTCAACAAACGCAGGTATTCAGACTTCACAGATTCGACGAATGCCTTGCAGTCATGATAGCCGTTTTTCGTTCGTTTCAGTCTTAGGAACTGATAGAGAGAAGTGTCCTTGATCAACTCCGGAAGTTTGCTCAAAACGAGAAGGGGTGTCAGCGATTCACCCGGCGGATTGATAGCGATTTCGCTGAGCATGGTGAGCATTTCCCGAGGTGAACATCCGCGTCGACCTTCGTAAGCGGCATCCCAGAGGCCTTCGAATTCGCTTTCGTGATTGTCATACTCATGCCTTAGTTCACCGATATGCTGCCGCAATAGACTCTTCTCGTTATCGGCAAGATGCAAGGGCACGGTGCCGTCGTTGTAGAGTTTCGCCTTTTCCGTGGGTTTGAGATTCTCAAGTACGTTTTTGAGAGACGAATCCTCAACTTGGCCGGTTGGCTGCATGAGGCGAGGCAGGACACTCCACATCCCAGCCACTTTTGCAGTGTGGGGCGCCACATGGATATTCTTCGGCAACCGATCAAAATGCCGTTCATAGATCTTCGCTTCTTTGTCGAACTCCAGGAGATATGGAACCGGGACCAACTCTAGACGTCCTTGGAAAGAGGGAAAAAGCGGATCGCGGCGGAACGCTGAAAGGTAGTTCTCATTGCTGGTTCCTACCAAGACCAAGTCAAGGTAAGCGGTGTAGGAAGGTAGGTTGATAACTCCAGTCTCAGCAGTTGTGAGCAAATATTTGTTGGCCTCAATGGGTCGCTTGAAAAAGTCGCTATATTCGACGATTCCACGATTCGCATCGACAAGATCACCTTGAGCTTCAAACATCGTTTCGTTCTGCAGAATCGGTGGTAACCCCTTCATTGTCGCATGCCCAATTTGGCGCGAATGAGCGTCAATGTTCGACTGGGGCTCAATGGTAACT
>JAJRYU010000339.1 GCA_024275615.1 Planctomycetota bacterium | reverse complement strand
GACACATCCCAACGACTTCTTTGGGTATTTCATGTCGACCTCTGATGCTCCGACTTATCCGCTGGGTGGTGGTCGCACTCTCAATCTCAACGTCGCCACAGCCATGTTCAACTACACGTTTACGCCTGGCAACGCTATCAACTACTTCCCCTTTCCTGGGCAGTTGGATGCCAATGGCAAGGCCATGGGTGTCGTTAACTTCCCTCAATACCCACCCCTCGCCGGGCTCAAGACCTATATGGCTTGGGTGAGTTGGGACATGAGCGGCACAATTGGGGCCACTTCGGAAGCTTTCCCCTTCATCATTCAGCCATGATTCGAATCTGAAGAATGATGCCGCCAAAGCGAACGGGCTCGATTGCCAAAACTGGCAGTCGAGCCCATTCTAATGAATGCCGTCGCTATGGCGCGATCTTCAGTCAGCCACTTCGAGTGTCCCGTGATTGGGAAGACAACAGGTCTTGGAGTTCAGCGTCTGTCTCAAGCGAGGCCGACAAAGAAAAATCATAATGACCGGCGACGTGCCAGTGGTCAGAAAACCGACCGACTGACCCTGCGTCCTCCGAATCCACTCAAAGTGGCACGAAGATCACATTCCCTCGTCCGAAGACAGGCGATCTCGCCCCCAAAAGGGACTAAGATCGCACTCCGATTCATTTCCTTCTTCTTCTCAGTGGCATAGTCGGAACTTTCTTAGAGTGCATGAGTTCTTATTTTTCAAAAACAAATATAATGCCCACGTTGTTATGCCCTGTGCCAAGGGTGGCCAAACGAAACGGGTACAATTTGGTAAAAACCCAGTCAAGAGTCAGCATCATGCCGACGCACGGTTCTCGGATTCGGAGTAGATCGACATGTCCCAAAAAATGACCGGTGTCATCCTCGCAGCAGGCAAGGGCAGCCGTATTGATCCATTCAATGCCCATTTCCCCAAGCCCCTCCTGCCGATCGCCAACAAACCGATCATCGAGCATCACATCGATATCTTCCGATCTCTCGGCATTCAGAACATCAAAATTGTCGTTGGCCATCTGATGGAGAAAATCATCACCCATTTCGGCAACGGTTCCGCCTTCGGAGTCAACATCGAATATGTCGAGCAACAAGCAACCTTGGGTATCGCCCATGCAGTCGGTCAATTGAGCCAAGTCGTGCGCGGGACCTTTCTCCTCGTTCTCGGCGACATTTACTATGCCCCCAAACAATTGGGACTCATGGTCCATCAGTTTGAATCGCAAGGTGGGGGCGCCGTACTTGCCGTCATGCGCGAAGACAACTTGGAGGCAATGAAGAAGAACTTCACCGTTGAACAAGGGGAAAACGGTCTTGTTCGTCGAGTCGTCGAAAAACCTCGCAACCCGGTCAACAATCTCAAGGGTTGCGGCATCTACCTCTTTGGTGATGAAATGTTCGATGCCATTCGCAAGACCCCCCGAACAGCACTAAGGGATGAATACGAAATCACCAATTCGATACAGATTCTTTGCGATGACGGCTACCCAGTCTCGGTCGCGGAGGTTGTTGACTGGGATTGCAACATTACGTTTGCAAGAGATCTCTTGGACGCCAACGTCGAGTATTTGAAACGTCAAGGCTTGGTGAACCTGATCGATTCCACGGCTGACGTGCATCCCGATGCCAAACTCGAAAGCGTTGTTGTTGGATCCGGCGTCAAGATCAACGTGCCTGCGCACATTAGAAACGCTGTCATCCTCCCAGACACAACAGTGGGTCGCGGCCACAACATCGAAGAGATGATCATTTCGAAAGAGGAATGGCATCAGTGCTAGGAAGCGCTGAAGGAAACGGTAGCAGACACTCGGCGCCACAAAACGATCGCAAGAAAACAGCAAGCCACCTTTTCTTCATCGTTGTCGTCACACTTATTTTTTATGCACGGACTTTCGACAACTACTGGATCAAAGACGACTTAGCCATCGGCAACTTCTTCGTCGGCGGTGACCTTTCATGGAACGCCTGGCTGCGAGAATTGTGGCCTTCCTACATGAAAAGTGAGCACTATTGGCGACCAATCCCGCTCTTGCCTGGTTTCATTGAATATCGATTTTGGGGTCTCAATCCGGCTGGCTATCATCTTGACAACACACTGATGCATGCCGTGGCTGCTTGCTTGCTCTACTTTCTAAGCAATCGACTTACTGGCAATCGCTCACCACTCATCGGTTTCCTTGCAGCTCTCCTATTTGCCATCAATCCGATCAATGCTGAAGCCGTCGTTTGGGTCATGCAACGCATGGTCCTTATGTGCTTGATCTTCAGTGTTTGTGGCATTCTCTGCTGGCTAAATGCTGCGGAAGGGCGGAGTCGTTTGTGGCGCTTGCTCGGTATTCTCTTCTTGGCACTGGCGCTCCTTTCCAAGGAAATCGCCCTCACGCTTCCTGGTCTGTTTTTCCTCATCGACATCTTCTACGGCAAAAGTGGCAAAGGCGCGTTCAAACGAGCATTCTTGTGGGCCTTGCCTTCTGCTGTGGTCTTGGTGACCTATTTTGCTTGTCGCTATCTCATGTGGGGTCAAGTCGTCAACACGTATGCCGGGTTAGAACCCTTTGAATATGCTCGCGTCAACCACGTTTGGACGAACATGATCAGCACTTTGGGATTTGGAGTCGCCCCTGCGAATCTTGGTGTTTTCGGCGGCGCAGGAACCGCTTCCCTCCGCGGCGTCATGATGGCGACCTTCGGATTTGCCTTCCTTCGCGCTATTGTGCTTGCCAAGACAAATCCAACCTGGCGCAAATTGGCGGCGTTTTCCTGCGCAGTTTTTGTTCTTGGTCTCTTGCCCATTCTGCCGATTGTGTGGATTGACGAACGACTTTTTAACGCACGTTTCTTCTATCAACCGGTATTCGGCTTTCTTCTGTTGATTGCGGCTTCTCTCCTACTCCCCTTCCGACCACAAGGACTATCCAGCCATCTTGACGTCATCCTTGGTCGCATCGCCGCTGGATTTCTTGTCGTGGCCATGGCCATTTCTTTGGCAGGTGGCCTAACAGCTTTCGATCATGGCGCGCAGCAGGTTCGAGGTGTGCAAATGAGCACCCTTGAGTATTCTGATTCACTCGAAGCACATGGAGAAAGCGGCAAGACGATTGTCGTGCTTTACACACCGACTCAATATGCTGGAGTCCCCACCTTAGAATACTCCTTGGAATTGGCATTGCGACCACCCCTCGCTCCTAGGCGAGTGAGCTGCATACCGCTTCTGTCGAGAGATTTTTTGACTCCCGGTAAGTGGATCAGTGAACTCACAACCTTGATGACCACGCGCAAGATAAAATTCGAAGATTTGCGCTGGGTGGAATGCAGTTCTGATCCTCTCGGCGTGCGCCCTCTGTTTGGCGGTCAAGAACCAGCCTTGGGGCCATCACCAGCCGTCTTGTTGAGTCCGGCCAACTACAGCTTTCTAAGCAATGCTGGACCAGAACCGGAATTCCGATTCAGAGCACCCAAGGGAGCCCTCACATTCCACATTCGATTTGCCGTGAGAGACATCGAGTATTCCTGGGGCCCTAACCTGGTACAGCTCCCCCACGCCAATTTTTCTCGTGACGCCGATGACGTCGTCACATACAAACCTTCGTTTTTGGATCCCAGCCAACCAGAGCTCCCGAACCTCTGGAAAAAGATGATGCAGCAACCATTGCGAAACCCAGTCCCAATGACCTGGCGCGTGGAGTCGTTTGACAAAGCCGGTGAGTTGATTGGGATCTCTAGGGACTTTCGCCTAGTCATCTTGAATGCGCTGTAGCGACAGCCTATCACTCCCAGGCCTTTCATTCGGTTCTCGGTGAACCTTGACCTTGACAGAAGTGCTACGTTAGCCACTGGGTTGCGCCACGCGATCTTCCTGTGCCAAAACAAGAAATGCCGAACTGACGTTCAGCGCTCCCGTTGATGCGCCCGACCACACAACAATCCTTGGCGAAGCGAACGGTTGGACGTCAGTCCGGCATTTCTTCTCTTTTTTTGTGGCAACAAGGACCATGGCCCTCGCAGCACCGCAAGGCGGCCGAGGTTTTAGCGCCAAGCCTCCGCGTACTTCATGACCGACTCAATGCACTGATCGGAATTGAAGTAATTGTAGTCGCCAAATCGCCCTAGAAGATCGATCTTGCATTTGGCCATGTGTTTCCGAACGACGGCGAGATTCTTTTCCAAATCGCGGCTGTAGACAATGTAGGCGTACCGATTCTTCCAAGACCGCGTAAAAAGAACTTCGTCAGTCTCGGCGAACCCACATCGAACGAGACCGTCCACGACTTCTTTCTCAATGGCTTTGGCATCGATGTCACCCTTGTAGGTCACTTCGGCCATGAGAGCACTCTTGCCGTGGGGAGCATTGCCCGGGCTGTAGTTGGAAATGTGAGTAACACGATTGAAAGGACCGTTTT
>JAJRYU010000338.1 GCA_024275615.1 Planctomycetota bacterium | reverse complement strand
CGGCGCCACTCAAATGACAAAAGTCGTGGTTCCGAAATGACATACATGCAATCAAACGGCCTCGACATGCACGTGGAGTGTTGTCTGCTCGGGGCCTCTTGGCAAGTGTTCTTTGCGCGAAAACTTTTCTTTGGGTTGATTGAAAAGACTGCGCTTACTTTATTTCATTTCAGGAACCGCTGGTTTGACGTGTGGATTTCGCATGAAAAAATCCTCGGTGCCAAGCAGGATATGCTTCTCGGCGCCGAGGATTCCGGTCAGGCTTCGCGGATGTGCGTCTGGAGGAACGAAGCCTAACGAGCCAAGGATCGGAGGATGTCTAATGTACTCAAGATGCCGATGATGTCCCCAAATGGGTCGGTGATAAGAACACGGTGGACGCCGCGCTCGGTCATCAGTTTCGCTACTTCTTGGAGATTGGAGGTTGCTGGTGCTGTGAGGAGGTCGGTACTCATGACGTCGCGTGCAACTACGGTTTCGTCCAGTGGGATTTCAATTTCGTAGCCGAGCTCTTGAGTCTCCACGTCGACGAATCGATAGAACGCGTGGGGGTTCCTTGGATCGTCGGAGTGATTCTCAGCAAAGTACTCCATGACATCCCGCCACGAAATGATGCCAACGATCTTGTCGGCATTGTCGTGGACAGGGACTCCGGAGATCTTGTTTTCGACCAGCGTGCGTTCGATCTCAGTCGCCGTTGCGTCCATGGGGACCGTGACCATACCTGTTTGCATCATGTCTCTAGCCGTGAGGTTCAGCCAAGCGCCTTCGATGTTCTCAGTTTCACCAGTCATCTGTCTGCTCCAATCAGTCGCGGGTTCGTTTGGCGGTGAAGAAGGGTGCTCACAACCAATTTTTTCCGCGCGGACCATACCTTCCTTAGCAAAGGGCCTGCCAATGGAAAGTGCCTCAGAACGACCCTTGAGACTATTTCTGGCTGCATTGCAAGTAAAGAACTGGGGTATCTTCCGACCCTGGACATCTTAGGTGCGAAAATTTCACCAGATTACTTCCAAAACGCCAAGCGCCTAGCGTTCACTATGGCGTCGCTTCTCAAGGTTCTCTTGAACTTGCTGCCTGAGAACGTCGAAGGCATGGCGAATCGCACCCTCGGACGTGGCTGCTTGATCCCGACCTCGTGTGTCTTGAGTGACGATGAAGTCCACTCCCTTGAGGTGCATTTCGAGTTTCAAGTCGAGATGTTGCTCGTCCGGGTGTGGTTTTTGTGCTTTGGAAACAACGACGCGAAAACTTGTTGGATCACCAAAACGAGTTCGCATTTTCTCCGCTGCCAATTCAATCTCATCAACGACACTTTGACGGGGGCTCACTTCTTTCCAAGTGATTTGTGGGCGATAAGGCATTTTCATGTTCCTTTCGTGTCTACACACGGTCACAGCAACCTGTGTGCCAGCGTTCTCGTTGAGCGTACTCATCGGAGAATTAGTCCAGCCACAAGTGGAACGCAAATCGCGATGAGATAATTCTGAATCCGCATTTTTGGTAGAGCGCCAAAGCCCCGGAGTTGCGTGATTGGGTTTCAACTAGGAGGTGGTCGAATCCCTGGCTTTGGGCGATTGCATTTTGAATGAGTGCTGTACCAAGCCCTCGTCCCTGGGCCGATGCGGCAACACCAACATGGAAAAAGGAACGGGAAGACGGGCCAGCCAAGCCATGAAAATCCATGTCATCCATAAACGTGGCAAAAGCCAGCGGCGTAGTCGATTCCATCGCCACCATGAAGCTGTCGGCATGGCCACCACAACTCCCCTTGACGCTAGCTTGCCACAGGTTTTCGGCTCTTTCTGCGCCGATTCTCGGGTCGGCGAAGAATCGGCTCATACGAAAGAGCTTGCCCATCGTGACCAGGGCTTCCACTTCTTCATCGCTTTTGATTTCGAATCCTATGCCGGGGATGTCGGCTGGCTTTGGCGACGGGCCAAAGTGCCGAAGAACCATCTCCGCATCCATGAGACGAAACCCGGAATCTTCTAAAGCATGGATTTGAGCGAACTGGTCACTGCCGATCTTTGTCGAAAGGAAACGGGTATCTTCCATACGACATCGAAGCAGGGCTTGATGAATCAAGAGCGAAGCTGTGGCTTTTCGGGAAGGTTGGTCGCACTCTGGAAGATGCAAATCGAGAGTCGCACATTGTGTGCCGAGTATTTCGCTATCCCACGGCAAAGGTCGTAGAACAGCGATGCCTGTGATTCGTCGGTCTTCTCGACCGATCCAAACGTGGTTCCTCTCGGTAAGGCAGTCACTTTCGAGGCGATCTCTCAGCGCCTTGGCGACAAGATTCTTGGGGAGACCGGGAAGCTCGTCATGAGGGAGGCGCCGAAGGTCAGCGACGAGGTCAGCTATAGCGCTTCGGTCGTATTCGTCCTGCTTGAGGATTCTGATGGTCAAGGGTTCGTCTCCAGATTACCCACCGTCAATAGATTCTAACCCTGCCTCCTCTCGCTTGAGCATCTTGGACACAGATGCGCCGTGGTACAAGGTGTCCAGAGTCGAAAGCCCGCAAAGAAAGGACGATGTTCCTTGATTCCAACGAGGATGGACGAAATCCTGCCAATGCACCTCGATCTTCTGTTCTGTGAAGATGTCCACGTCGAGGTAGTCTTTGGCGCCCGTTCCAGTGATGTACCGGTGGCCGTCATGGGCCTTCATGATGTCGACGAGTTTTTCAGATGAACGTGAAGAAAGGCCCAATTCAGAACTCATCTTGATATCGACATCGATCTGGCATGTTGACAGCAACCAGGAAATAATGTCCAAATTGAGGTCGATAAGACGCTCATGACGTCGATCGTAGATGGACGCGAGAGTGGCTTGAGTCTTCTCGAATCCTGGCCGGCCGCTGTAGACACTCTCTAGTGTGCGCAAGTGGCGTCGGCGCCAGTCGGTTGAATCGTCAATAATGACATGACGGATTTCTTGGTCGAATCGACCCTTCTTTTGCACCGGAACCGTGAGCCATTGACTGCCATTCGGCCCAAGAATCTTGTCACGGTGATGCCAACCTCGACGCAAGAACTGGGCATCGTCGAAGACAACATAGAGATCAGCATCTACTAATCGGTCGAAGAACCCGAGCCAGGGCGCGAAGTCGGGTTGATGAATGCAAATTGTCTTCATCAATTCTTCTCGATGAGCCAGTTTCCCAGAGCCAAAACATCCAGCCCGCAAGAAAAGAAGGTGCGGATCGCATCCGTGGGCGCGCAGACCACGGGTTCACCATTGAGATTGAACGACGTGTTGAGAACAACAGGGACTCCCGTTTTTCCATGAAACGCACGAATCAAGGCGTGGAATTTCGGATTGGTTTTTGCATCAACGGTTTGCAGGCGACCGGTGCCGTCAGCATGAGCGCAAGCGGCAATGGCAGCTTGCTTTTCCTTGCGGATGGGGTGGACTTGCTCCATGAAGGGCACATTTGTATCCGGTGGCATGTTGAACCAGGCCGCGGCTTCTTCTTTCAGGATCGCCGGCGCAAAGGGCCGGAATTTTTCGCGGTACTTAACTGCCAGATTGACCTTGTCGCGGGTCGACTCACAGCGGGGATCGGCCAAGATCGAACGGTTTCCCAATGCTCTTTGTCCCAATTCCATGCGACCTTGGAACCAGCCGACCAGTTTCCCTCCAGCAAGCAGTTCAGCACAGACAGAAGCAATGTCGGCGCAATGTTTGCCGCGCAAACCGTATTTCTTGATCGTGATTTCAATCTCCTCGTCGGAGAATTCTGGCCCAAAGTAGTTGTGTACCTGGGGGACGCGCGTGCCGTTGTGAAGGATGTCGTTCATGGCAAAGAGTGCAGCACCAATGGCGTTGCCAGAATCGTCAGGACAAGACGAGATAAAGACTTCCTCGAAAGGTGTGTTTTCCCTGATTTTGCCGTTGAGGAGGCTGTTCATGAAGAAACCTCCAGCGACACAGAGGTTCTTGGCACCCGTTTCCTTATGAAGCTGGTTCATCAAGTGGAAGGCGATTTGCTCGGCTCGACGTTGAACGGCCGCCGCGATCTGAAAGTGTCTTTGTTCCAGTGCTTCGTCTTTTCCTCTGGGGGGCCCGAATCGCTGGCTAAGATGTTCGCTGAACAAGTTGAGTTTGTCGGGCATGTAACCTTGGAAGAAAGCCAAATCGAATGTGTAGCCGCCGTCTTTGTCTAGCGATACAACTTCATTGGCCATGATGGTATCGAAGGGGTTTTCACCTTCTTCGAATGCTCCCAAGGCCATGACTTTCCATTCGTCCGAGTTAGGACGGAAACCGAGGAATTCAGTGAAAGTGGCATAGAACGCTCCCAATGACTGGGGAAAGTCGATCGAACGAATCTTCTCGATCCGGTCACCTTGGCCCCGTTGCATTGTCGTCGATTCGTATTCGCCCTGCGAATCGGCGGTGAGGATTGCGGCATCATCGAAAGGCGACAAATGATAGGCATTGGCGGCATGGGCGCTGTGGTGAGTCACGTAAAAAACTCGGCAGGTATGACCCATGATCGGTATTTTGAGTTCGAGCCAAGGGGCGGTGTGATCGCCCTCAGGGAACATGTCGATGAGATGATCTGGCACCGCAAATAGGTGCTCTGCCATGTGTCGACGACGGTTTGAGACCAGGGGATTGAATTTGCGAAAGTAAGCTCCGGGGTTCCACGACGTTGCCACAGCATCCACATCTTCGATCTTGATTCCTGCAACATTCAAGCAGTATTCGATGGATTGGCGCGGGAACGCTCGGGTTCGCTTTTCGCGGGTGAATCGTTCTTCTGCGACGGCGGCGATGACCTGGCCATCTTCCACCAAGGCTGCGGACGAAATAAACATGTCGTGGTTCAAGCCAAGGATTCTCATGTCAATGACTCCGGACCAGTGTCGCTTTGACGGCATCGACGACTTCATACACCATGTCTTCGGTCATGCTCGGATAAAGAGGCAATGTGACTTGGGTGTTGCTCACTTCCTCGGTGACGGGAAGCATGCCCGAAGTGTAGCCAAATTCTCTTCTGTACCACTCAAGGAGGTGGACTGCCGGATAATGATGACTGCTTTGAATGCCGGATTCCTTGAGGGATTCGCGCAACGCAGTGACCCCCAAGTCGGCGGTCAGAATACAGGACATGACGTGGCAAGACGATCCTTCGAAGGCGGCGTTGTGCTCGAAAGGAATCTCGATTTCTTCCACGTCGGCAAGAAGATCACGATAAAGAGCATCCAGAGACTTTCGTTGGGCATTCCTGAGATCAAGTTGATCCAGTTGACAAATCCCAAGCGCGCTTCGGATCTCGTCGATTCGATAGTTCAGTCCCAAAGCCACAACATCGTAGCTGCGGGCAGAGCCTGAGTGCCTGTCGCTTGTGCTTGTCGTCATGCCATGAGAGCGGAGAAGTCTGATTCTTTCGGCTAGGGTTTCATCTTGGGTTGTCACCATGCCGCCTTCGCCGGTTGTCATGTTTTTGTTGCTATAGAAACTGAAGCAACCTACCTGACCCATCGCTCCGCAGCGCAGAGATTCCCGGTATGCCCCGGGGGCATGGGCGGCGTCCTCGATAACCTTGACATTGTGTTTTCTCGCCAGCTCGTTGATGGCGCCCATGTCACAGGCGTAACCGGCATAGTGGACGACGATGATTGCTTTTGTTTGTGGACTCAACTTGGCTTCGATGGTTCGAGCCGAAATGTTGAAGTCTTTTGTGCTTTCAATGTCGGCAAAAACGGGGGTGGCACCGGCGTGAATAACAGCATTGGAGGTCGCGGAGAAAGTCAAAGAAGGGCAGATCACTTCATCACCAGCGCCAAGCCCAAGCGCCAAAAGGCTGAGATGCAAGGCGGCAGTGCCATTGGCGACAGCAACTGCATTTTTGACGCCAATATAGTCCGCGAATCGTTCTTCGAATTCTCGGGTAATGGGCCCCATTGTGAGCCACCCGGAATCAAGAACGGACTGAACTGCTGCCTTCTCGCTGGCTCCAAGATTGCAGTCGAACAGGGGTACCTTCCACATAGTGGCTCCTTCGCAAACCGTTTATCTGCAGGAGGATAGCACATAAGCTATGATCCTGAGCTGAGCTCGACTGTTGGTAAAATAACAGCCTTCTGCATTATGATTCGTCAAAATCAGCCCAAAACTTGGGTTTTCATTCATGGAATGCAGAGGAAAGCCGATCGGTGTAGGGAAGAAACGAGGTAGATCATGCGGGTATTGGCGGTCGGTGCACATTTTGATGACGTTGAAATCGGCTGTGGAGGCAGTTTGGCTAAACACGTGGACGCCGGGGACCATGTTGCCATCTTTGTTGCCACCCATTCGGGCTATTCCAGCGTGGACGGAACCCCCATGCGAGATTCTCAGGTGGCCAAAGCTGAAGGCGAGATTGCCGCGGCACACTTGGGAGTCAGCGAGGTGCATTGCGCCGATTTTCCCACCAATGGCCTTCTATGTAATGAAGCGTTGGTCATCGCCATTCGGCGCCTGGTGGATGCTTTCAAACCGGATTTGGTCTATTGCCATTGGCTCGAGGATGTTCACCTGGATCATCACAATTTGGCCCGAGCCACGCTTTCGGCTTGCCGCCACGTGCCCTCGTTCTTGTGCTATCAAAGCAATCTATATCCAGCAGCAAGTACGTTTTCGGGCCGCCTTATTCGTGATATTTCGCTGACGTTTACCCGCAAGAAAGCCGCTTGCCTGGCGTTCGAGTCAGAACTTTCCAGAGGTCTTCTGCCCCTCGTGGAGGAAATCCTGGCACAAAACACCTCTCAAGCGGCCAAGTTCGGTTTGGCAGCCGTTGAATGCTTCGAAGTTCTTCGTTTTGTAGCTGATTAGCCGTGATTCTCACCGATTCTGCTGAATATTCATGCGCCTTGTGCCGATAGGCTTACTCACAGGACCGCATGAACATGCACCGCTTGGGGATTTGAATGACGAGCACAAAAGCCTCGATCCGGCCACGAGAAGAACAATTGAAGAAAGAGTGGCAGGGCAGAAAGGACCAGGTCCCCGTCAATGCTTCGCAATTTAGCTTTGACACCATGAGCCGCGAAGAGGCCTTTCTTGCCGCTCAATTCCCCACAGCCGAGGAGCGGCAGCGCTATGATCACTACCGGTCTGAATGGTACCGCCGTGCCAAAGAATTTGATCCTGGCCCCCAGCCTCTAGCCGTGACAGTCGAGTTGGTGAGCACTTGCAACTTGGGCTGCAGCATGTGCTACACGATCACCGACGAATTCCAGGACGCGGCCGTGGGTGCGCAACGTATGTTGCCCTGGCCGGTGGTGAAAGCCACCATCGACGAGTGCGCTGAATTAGGCGTACCATCTATGCTTTTCAGTTGGCGTGGTGAATCCACCATGTATCGGGGCCGTGACGAAGACGGTAACGAAATCCGATTTCCTGATGTACTCAAGTATGCCCGCGAGCAGGGCATCCTGGAAATCACGTCGCTGACTCATGGACAACTTCTTGACGACGCTATGGTTGCCGCCATTGTTGATGCCGAACCCAGTTGGATCAGCTTCTCGATCGACGGTGTTGGTGACGTCTACAACAAGATAAGAACACCGAAGAACAAAAAGGGCAGTGACTATGACGCTTTCTCGGTCGTCACGAAGAATATCAAACGTCTGGTTGCCGCGCGGGATGCCGCTGGCAAGAGTCGGCCGCAGATTCGCACCAACACAATCTTCCCGGCGATCGCAGGAGATCCCAGTGAATACCATGAATTCATGGAAGGCGCTGGTGTCGGTTGGATCACCGTCAATGAACTTCTCGACTTTCGGGAAGACGAATTGCCCGACGATGTGGTGCTGAAGGACTGGGCATGCCAGTATCCCTTCCAAAGATTGACTTTGTCCGCCAATGGCGTACTTCTGCCATGCACCGGTGCTCACAACGAAGAACAAGGTCTGGTCGTAGGGCGCTACGTTGGTACTGCAGAAAAAAAGGTCAGAGGCGAAGATGGCCAATGGCGTGTTGTCAAGAACAAGGAAGTGACCATCGCCGAGGCATGGTCTTCAAACAAACTAAATCAGATTCGCAAGATTCATCGGGACAATCGTCGTTGTGAATTAAGAGGATGTGACTATTGTCGGCACGGCGTCGAAAAACATGGCGCCGAATGGATTCCCGATGATTGGGACATGGAAAACATGGAATGGCAAGGAGGGGTGTGGCGGGAATAGCCACTCTTGGGAAAACATTATGAAAATCGTTGATTTTGAGATCGGATCCAAGACCTATGTGATTGCCGAAATTGGTTTTAATCACGGGGGCGACCTGGATCTTGCCTTGGCTATGATTGACGCCGCAGCCGAGTCGGGTGCCGATGCTGTCAAGTTTCAAACCTATCGTGCTGATCAACTCGTCCTCGATTCTGTCGACCATTTTGAAATCATTCGTGATGGCGAATTGGACCGAGTCGCGCATGAAACACTGGCAGAGCGCGCCAAGGAAAAAGGTGTTCATTTCCTTTCGACACCTTATGACAACGATTGTGTCGACCTACTTGATGAAGTGGGCTCACCGGCGTTCAAGATTGCGTCCATGGATCTCACCAATTTGCCCCTCCTCAGGCACGTCGGTTCAAAAGGAAAACCTGTGATCATCTCGACCGGTATGGCGGTCGCGGCTGAGGTCAATGACGCGCTTGAAGCGTTGGCGGAGTCAGGATGCAACGATGTCGTCGTCTTGCACTGTGTGTCCAAGTACCCATCAAACCCTACATACGTCAATCTGCGCTCTATGCCGTGGATGGAGCAAGAATTCGGTACTTTAGTGGGTTGGAGCGATCATGTTCTAGGTAACGATGTGGTCTTGGCGGCCGTTGCCATGGGCGCTTGTGTCATTGAGAAGCACTTCACAACAGACAAGGATCTACCGGGACCAGATCACGCTATCTCGGCCGACCCGGCCGAGCTCGCTCAGATGATTCAGAGCATTCGCAATGTCGAGGCCTGTCTGGGGCGAACTTGCGTGGATGAATCCAGGCCTGATCGCCCGGAAAGTCGACTCTATCGTCGTGGCCTGTTTGCGAAAGGGCCCATCGCCAAGGGCACACTCATTACCGACGAGATGATCGCTTGCGTACGTCCTGAGACAATCCTGGCGCCTGAACAGCGGGATCTCGTAGTTGGCGCAGTCGCGCAAGTTGATATTGAAAAAAACCAAGCTTTGGATCTGGGCCTTGTTGGTGGAGGAGTGAACCGTGATTAAGTCAGAGGCAACCGTAGGCATTGTGCTTTCCCGTTTCGACTCAACGCGACTTCCGGGCAAGGCGATGGAAGAGATTGGTGGCGTGCCATTGCTTGAGCACGTCATGCGACACATGAAACAATCACAGTTTGTCGACGAGGTGATCCTGGCGACGACCACAGAGGCGAGTGATGATGCCTTGTCTTCTCTTGCTCGCCATTCGATGGTCAAAGTCTGCCGTGGTTCCGCTGATGATGTACTGGGGCGTGTTGTTCAAGCTGTCGAGAATACTCCCTGTGATACGGTTGTCGTGGCCTACGGTGACAATCCACTCTTGGACCCGGAGATCGTTGATCTTCTGGTGTCGTTCCTGCACCGTGAAAACCTAGATTACGCCTGGATGCCTGGTTTGCCCTTGGGCGCCGATGTCGGCGTCTTCTCGCGCTCGGCCCTGGAATGGGCGAGTTGCGAAGCTTCTCAAGACGATGAACGCGAGCATCTCAACGCCTATATTACTCGTCACCCAGAGTTGTTCAGGTTTGGCAAGATCTCGGCTCCGACTCACTTGCAGTACGCGCAACTGAGGCTGACGGTTGATACCGACACAGACCTACAGCTGATGCGTGATGTCGAAAAGGAGCTTAGTCGTCGCAATGCTCCGCTCAATCTACGCGAGACTATCTTGTTGGCGAAAGACATGCCCGAGATGTTTGTCGTCAACGCTGAGATTCAGCAACGATACGCAACTGCGGATTGGGAGCGAATGCGAAAAGGCCTGACAGTAAGTTAGTTGGATTCGAGATCGGCATGAGAATCGTCTTTCGAGTTGATGCAGGGCAAATACACCATGTTGCCATGGGACATGCTGTTCGCTGCTTGGCTTTGGCGAATGATCTTAGAACCCGAGGCTACGAAGTCCTTTTCTTGATGCGCGAAGAGAGAAGCGGCAACGCATTCGTTGCTCATCAAGGTTTCGATGTTGTACTCACGGAATCAAGAGATCAGATCGGACAAATAGCGAGGCTCCATCCTGATGTCGCGGTTTTTGACGTCATGGATATTGGCGATGCAGCTCTTGGGGACTTGCGTGCCAAGGGAGTCAAGGTTGTTGTGATTGACGACTTGGGCCAGAAAGACCTCTCTGCCGATCTTGTTGTCAATGGCAATGTGGTTGCCGGAAATCACCACTACACAGGTGACGTGGGCTCTTCGCTGCTCGGGCCGTCCTTTGCCATTTTGGGCGGTGACTTCGATGGTAAGTGCAATCGACGATCATCTGCGACCTTGGACAGCATCCTCGTGACGATGGGGGGAGCCGATCCTCGGGGATTCACTCCCATTGTTGTCAACTCTTTGGTAGAAAAGGGTATAGGGAAAGACATCCTCGTTGTGAAAGGCCCAGCTTATGGCGATCGGCCAATCGCAAAAAACATGGAAACGGGCATAAAAACCCAGGTTCGTGTGCAAGAAAGTGTTCCAGATTTGTCGATGTTGATGGTGGCAGCTGACTTAGTTGTTTCGGCGGGAGGCCGAACGGCTTATGAGCTTGCAGCAACCGGAACGCCCAGTGTTTTGGTACCTACTGCGCCTCATGAGGTTGAAGTTGCAAAAGCAATGGTAGCAAAGGGCGTGGCAATGGCTGTGTCCGATGCAGATGAGGGCTGCTTGCGTCGCGAGTTGGTTGCCTTGGTTCAGAGTACTTCTGACCTGGAAACAAGGCGTCGCATGGCAGATGCGGGATTGAGGCTGATTGACGGCAAAGGTCGCAGTCGAGTGATCGACGCCCTGGTCAATCTCGGTCGAAACCGCGAAGGATTTGGTTGGGGGAATGACTAGTGCACGTATTGATCACCGGCGGTGCGGGTTATTTGGGGAGTGTCCTCACGCGCCACCTCTTGGATTCACACCACGAAGTTCGCGTCTTGGACAATCTTCTGCACGGTCCCCAAGACCATCTGAGTGAGCTATCCTCACTTGAGACTTTTCAATTCATTGAAGGCGATATCCGCGACCAAGACCTCGTCCGCAAGGCAGTCATTGGTATTGATGCGGTGGTGCATTTGGCAGGAATTGTTGGGGATCCAGCCTGTGCACGTGAACCAGAATTGGCTCAAGAAGTTAATCTTGATGCGTCTATCAAGCTGCACAAGACTGCGGTGGCCTCTGGTGTTAAGCGCTTCCTATTTGCTTCAACCTGCAGCAACTATGGCCGCATGACTGATCTGGAGGGATACGTGAATGAGCAGTCCGAACTGCGTCCCGTATCTCTCTACGCCCGATCCAAAGTCGAATTTGAACAACATCTTTTGGCTGAATGCGAGCACGGTTTACCACCGGCTGGATTGCCAATCTTGCTGCGTTTTGCCACCTTGTTTGGCACTTCGCCACGAATGCGTTTTGACCTCACAGTCAACGAATTCACCCGTGACCTTGTTCGTGATCGCAGGCTTGTCGTTTACGGTGAGCAATTCTGGCGTCCCTATGTCCATGTCTTTGATGCGTCCCGGGCGATTCTGATGGCCTTGGAAGCTCCCGCTGAAGATGTTGGTGGCGAAGTCTTCAATGTTGGCGACACCGCAGAAAACTACAAAAAGGGCCAGTTGGTGGCCATGATCTGCGATGCAGTCGGCGGTCATCTTGAGATCGAAAGGGTCAAGAAGGACGAAGATCCAAGGGACTATCGGGTCAGTTTTGAACGGATCAAGAATTCCCTAGGGTTTGCCATCACCAAGACAGTCCCCGATGGAATTCAAGAAGTGATGTCGTCACTCCCGGTTTCGGCAGAACTCGCTTCCTGAAAGCAAGATAGCTCATTTCTTGTTTCGGCGTTGACTCAAGTTCAATGGCCAAGTTGTCGATAATTACTCAGGGAAGTTCCCGGGAGTAATCGACATGCGTAGTACGCAAACTTGGCCAAGAATCGCAAAACTCAATCCTCGGAATGCCGGTGCCGAGTTGGAACTCGCTTGCGGTGCATGTGACCAGACGTTTGTGGCCCACCAGCATCTTATGTGTGGCGTGCCGGTTGGCTACCACACTTGTCCTCATTGCCAGCAGGATCAAGACGTTGCCCCGGAACTCTATGAGTTTGCTCTACATCAATTCTCGCCGCAAAGCGAGGCCATTAGCGCTGGATACCCTGTCCTAAGATTCGCTGCGAACGTGCCGAGCCCGGTATCAAGGAATACCCGTCTAACAGGGGGGCGACCTGTTGTCCTCTATGCCCCGGCTCATCCGTTGACCCGCGGAGAACTCCACGCTGACTTGGCTAGACGATCAATTGCGCTTTTTCGTCGTCTCATGACGCTTGTTGAGAATGTGGGTGATCAAATCCTTTTGAAACTACGGCCTGATCCAGAAGAAGCCTGCAGGCGTGACGTTTCGGCGGACGAAGAGAAGCTACGTGCAAACTTCGGCAAATGGATGGCCGAATCCGTGGGTACCGAGCCTCTTTTTGTCGACGGCTGTATTGAAACGGAGCTCGCCGGTGCCGACCTGCTCATCACTCATGTGGGTGCGCCGTGGATCGATGCTGCGCTGAAAGCCGGTATCGAAGTCATGGTATTGCCGCTTTTGCCCGGAGCTGAAGGTGAGCGCATTGCTCCTGGAGCTCTGTCGTTGCGAGACAGCCAATTCGGTGCGGCTGTGGAACATTGGCTCGAACGATTCAAATCGAAAGTGACCCAATCTCCTCAAGTACCGGCGAAACGCGACGGCAATTCCTTGCGAATCCTCTGTGCCTATCGTGAGGATGTCGACGGTGATGGTGGTGCAGCCATCGTCTTGCGTGAGACAGTCGAGAGTCTAAAGCGGCGAGGTCACCAGGTCGACATCACTTTGGCCATGGACCCTGATGTCGCTGGTTACGACATCGTCAATTGCTTCAATATTTGGCTTCCCGAAACCGCGACCCAGCAGGTCAAGAACATCCGCAAGAAAGGAGTTCCCATTGTCTGGACTCCGATCTACCTCGACATCTGTGAGCTTCTGTGGTCAGGCTCGTTTCTGACTGCGATGGTCAAAAAACATGCCAATGAGCACGACCGCTACATGGCAGAGTTTGAAGCCGGTAACGGACTCCTGGGAGATTATACCCGCTGCGGACCGAACGAATTTGAGGCGGGTTTCTTCGAAAAACTCACCAATATTGTCGGCATGGTCGACCACGTTTGTGTGACCAGCATATCGGAAGCCAAGATTCTGCATCAAAGGACAAGAGCGGCTTCATTCCCTTTTACCGTCGTCTCTCACGGAGTTCATGCCGCGCCATTCAGGGATGCCACCGCTGATCTCTTCGTTGAGAAGTTTGGGATGAAGGACTTTGTGCTTTGTGTCGGTGCCGTTGATCGGCGTAAGAACCAATTCATGGTGATTGAGGCGCTCAAGGATCAAGATCTGGACATTGTCTTCCTTGGCCCGGCATTCGAAGAAGACTATGTCAGAGTGTGCAACAAGATTGCCAACAACAGAGTTCATGTCCTAGGCAAGCAACCTCAAGATATTGTCGCTTCGGCATTCAAGGCGGCAAGTGTGCACGTCCTACCGAGCTATTGCGAGGGTGCAGCCTTGGCAAACCTAGAAGCTGCGGTGGCCGGCTGCCCGATGGTCGTGAGCAACCGCTCAAGCGAGTTTGAGTACTTCAGTGACGGTGTTTACTATTGCGACCCAAGCAATAGAGAGTCAATTAGAGAGTCAGTGCTGCGAGCGATTCGCGAGAGAGATTCACGGTCCGTGGCCCGCCAGATTCTTGCCCGTCGGATTGAATCTCTATGTGATTGGGACCAAGCCGCCAAACTCACGGAAGCTGTCTATCGCTCCTTGGTACCAGTTCTCACCTAATCCTTGTTTTTCAGGGACTTTGCCACTTAGTCGTCCGCTGCAATCTCAATTTTCGGCTTGAACCAGATCAACGAGCAGCTCTTGGAGTTGCTTACCTATGGTCTTGCGGTCGAATTGATTGAGAATGTCGTGGCGGCCTTGTTGAGCGAGTTTTCTGAGTTCTGGATCGTTCTCGGCAACGCGGCGCATCGATGCACGCAAATGCGGGACAAAACACTCAGCCCACCTGTGACCTTGGAACCACTTCGCTTGTTTGATGGCGGCGGGGGAGCAAGGCACGAGCTGATAGTCAATGGGTAGCGAGTTGCTGTGGTTCATGAATTCCGTGTTGCCGCCCCAATTGGTCGCAAGCGTGACCACGCCAGCGGCCATGGCTTCCATGATCGGACGACCCCAGCCTTCTCCTCGCGTGGCGAGCACAAAGGCGTCGGCACCGGCATAAAGTCGAGGCATATCAGGCTCGGCAATGTGGTGATCATAGATCATGATCTCGGCACAGTCCTTGGAGGAGGTTTCCAGATTGTGAACGAGGAAGTCCTCAATCTCCTGGCCTATCTGTTCCATGGACTTGCCAAGAGCTGACCAGACTTTGAGCACCAGGCAAACATCGTCCTCTGGACCAAATTCCTCGGCCCAGGCTCTCAAGAGGATGTCCCAGCCTTTTCTTTCAGTCCAGTCAAAGACCGAGAGGAAGTTCACCGATTTCCCAGTGCCGAAGTCGATGGGTGCGCCGATGTTAGCGAACTGTTCAACATCGATGGACGGGTGCAAGATCTTCAGACGGTGAGGTTCCACACCGCCCTTGGTGAAGGTCCTGATATTGAACTCAGATGGCACCCAGATGCGGTTCATGGTGTTGCAGCGAGAAACCCAGCTGGCGGGGAGAGAGTCGGTCTCAAACATGGTTCTGCCCGCGCAAGGGAATCCGGCACGACTGGGTTCGAGAATCTCGCCCAAGGTATGCTGAATCATGACCGTTGGTTTCTCGGGATCCAGAGTTGTTTGCTGCAGGGCCTTGAGTTGAGTGTCTTCCGCTGGCGTTAGTTCTGCAAGGCGCTTAGTCCAGTTCATCGGAAAAGTGAGGACGTTGACTTCGTCCTGAATCATGGCATGCAAGAAGTTGCGCCCTTCATCAGCATAGCCGCTGGCGTCGTAGATAGGACCAGTCCAAGCCACATTCGGTACTTGATTCTTGTCCATGGTGGCGGGGCGTCGCTCACGAGCCTTCCGTGTCCTTGCACTTCTTGATTCGAGATCTTCGCCCAAGCGATAGAGATTGCTGACCATGTAATCCGTGGTCCAAACTCGTGCAACTTCGTCTTGAGCGATTTTGCCGATCTCCCGAGCGGCAGTTTGGTTCTTGACCACATTACGCATCAGTTCTTTGAGGTGGCAAGCACTGGGTTGAGCCCAAAGATGGTCCGATTGATAGAAGATCGAAAGTTCGGTTTGCTCAGGAAAGATTGGCACCAGACCTTCTAAGTCCACGAGAAAGCTATTGCTGTCATTCATGAATTCGAGTTGGCCGCTCCAGCGCGTGCCAATGGTTGGCAAGCCCGCTGCCATGGCTTCCATGTAGGGCAGGCCCCAGCCCTCGCCCCTCGACGGCATGACGAATGCATCAGCAGCCTGATAGAGAGCTGGCATGCGTTTTTCGCTGACAAAATCATCGACGAAGATGATCTTGGCGGCTCGATTTGGGTCGATCCCCTCCTGGGCCATGAAGTTGCGGACTTGTTCCTTGATGGGCGCTTGTTCCTTGATGGCTGGATAGACTCTCAGAGTCAAACTGACATCATCATCGGCGGTGAACGCCGCGAAATACGCACGGAGCAAGACATCCCAGCCCTTGCGATAGGCCCAGTCGAAAATGCTCAGAAAGTTGAATGCACGTCGTCCAGGTATGTCGAAAGTGGGTTGTTTGTTGATGAATGGTGCCGCCTCTATACCCAGATGGAGTTTTCTAAGTTTGTCAGGGTCGACGCCTCCCTTGGCGAAGCTGTCCATATTGAATTGACAAGGGACCCACACTTCGTCGGCAGCATTGCACTCGGCGGCCCAGCCATCCGGGAGGCGGTCAGTTTCAAACATCGTCACTGCGACAATGTTCGATATCCCCGGATTGGCGTCCTTGAGCGTTTGGTAGAAACTGCCTTGGGCGAGACGAAACGGCGGGTGAAAACTACAGTAGAGCCCTTCGGAGATCGGGCGTCCAATGATCCCATCCCAATAGTCCTTGAGCTCGGTGTCGGCTTTCAGCTCTTCAATGAAGCGTTTCTCAGATCCGTGGAGATGAACGCCATAATTGGCATCATGCCGATCCAAGGTGCTGAGAATATTGCGCGTGACTTTCGCGTAGCCAGAATAATTGAACGGTGCAGCTCCCCAACAGATACCGAAGTTGGGAGGCGTCGGTGAGGGGAGATTCCTCACAATCTCGATCTTGGGAGTTGGTGTTTCTTCGCAGAAATGGGATCTTGCCAGACGGTTCTTTTCCGCCGCAGCGTTTGGTTCGGCGAGCACACGGCGTAAGACCCCCGCAAGATCCTGGGGGTGAACATCAATGGGCGGGGCCTCTTCACCAACAGCAGCGATTCCAGCCAAGATAGGATAGGCCGATGAGTGGTCCAAGCTGGAATGAGCTATGTCCGACTCTGGCAAGATGAGGGCAACACCATGGTCTGCGGCTTGGCTCAGAAGATCGACATCTCGGGCTTGGTCGCCGGCACAGATGAGTGCTTGGCAATGAGACAGCATCAAGTCCAGGCCTTCACCTTCGAGAGTCTCGGTGATGACCTCCGCCTCTGGAGCATCGCAACCATCAAAGATTTGCGAGAGCCATGTGAGATTCAGATCCTCGTTGGCCTGGGGACCTTTGGCGATAATGAGGGCGACATCGTCTGACTCGCCGAAGGCCCGTCGGAAGCCATCGACGGTGATATCGGCACCCAATGCCTGCTCTGTGCCCCCCAGAAACAAGAATCGAAACGACTTTTTCGTCTCCAGCCCGAGTGGCTGTACTTGGGTCTGCAGACCAGACCCGATACCATCTGCGACCATTGTCAATGCTCCCGTCCTCGTTCTCAAAAGGGGCGGCTTTGGTTGAATATGAGTTCCCTGCATAATTATCGTGCTTTTAAGCGGCCGGTCTTGAGCCCAAACTTCTTGACCTTTGGCTATTTGAACGGCAGCAAGATCATTCCCAAGTCAAGATAGGCCAAGAAGATGAGTGAATTGAGCCAAAGCGATCCTGAGATTTTTGCTGTCATCGGACGTGAGCATTCCCGCCAGAATGATGGCGTCGAGCTGATTGCTTCGGAAAACTTCGTGAGTCTTGCTGTCATGGAAGCCCAAGGCAGTGTCTTGACCAACAAATACGCCGAAGGTCTGCCGGGAAAACGCTACTACGGTGGCTGCCAGTTTGTCGACCAGGCCGAAGACTTGGCGCGTCGTCGAGCCATGGAGCTCTATAATTGTGAATGGGTCAATGTCCAGCCTCATTCCGGCGCTTCTGCCAATGGTGCGGTCTACTTGGCCGTCCTCAAACCTGGGGATACGCTACTCGGCTTGGATCTGTCTCATGGTGGTCACCTCACTCACGGCAGCCCTGTCAATTTCTCTGGCATCCTCTATGACGCTCAGTTTTATGGCGTGGAACAATCCGGGCCCTTGGCAGGTCGTATCGACATGGACAAGCTTGCAGAGAAAGCACGTGCCATTCGCCCCAAAATGATCTCCATAGGTGCCAGCGCCTACGTTCGGGACTTTGACTATGTAAGATTCCGTCAAATTGCAGATGAAGTTGGAGCTTTGCTGTGGATGGACATGGCGCACACCGCTGGCCTCATTGCGGCAGGCGAATTGAGCGATCCCTTACCTCATTGCCACATCGTGACAACGACAACTCATAAGACATTGCGAGGTCCCAGAGGTGGGATGATCCTCATTGGCAAGGATTTTGACAATCCCTTCGGCAAGGTTGCCGCCAAGAGCGGGCGCGTCAAGAAGATGTCTGAGCTTCTTGATTCTGCTGTCTTTCCTGGCATGCAAGGTGGCCCATTGATGCATGTCATTGCCGCCAAGGCTGTGGCTTTCGGCGAAGCGCTCAAGCCAGAATTCAAAAGCTACGCGCAGCAGGTGCGCAAAAACGCCAAGGCCATGGCGGAAGCGTTTATCAGTAAGGACTATCAACTAGTGTCGATGGGTACTGACAACCACCTGGTACTCATCGATCTACGCAACAAGGGAATCAGCGGCAAGAAAGCTGAGAGAGTTCTTGGCGAGGCGGAAATCACGACGAATAAGAATATGGTGCCTTTCGACGATCGCAGCCCAATGGTGACCAGTGGCATTCGCCTTGGCACTCCTGCCATGACGACGCGCGGGCTCAAAGAAGAGGACTTTGTCTATCTCGTGGATCTCATCGATCGTGTCATTAGTAATGCCGATGACGAAATAGTGATCACCGAGGTTCGCACTGCCGTCAAAGCCCTGTGTGAGCGTTTTCCCCTCTATGGCAGCTTCGACCAGGATTCATGATCAGCAGCTGAATATTTCGACACAGGGGTCGCTGGCTAAATAGAGCTTGGAGTGAATCTCTCCAAGACTTCTAGCAAATGCGAGCGGGTAAATGGCTTCACGAGATAGTCGTCCATCCCGGCATCGAGGCAGTGCTGACGATCCTCCGCCATGGCCAAAGCGGTCAGGGCGACGATTGGTGTTTCTGCGGCATCCGACTTGAGATCTCTAATCTGCTCAGTTGCTTCGAATCCATCCAGAATTGGCATTTGACAGTCCATGAGTACGACGTCGAACGTTCGGTCGCTGACGGCGTTTACCGCCTCGGTCCCATTCTCCACCAGCTCGCAGGTGTAGCCGAGGTCATCGAGCATTTTTGAGAGGAGCAGCCTGTTTGTTGCGTTGTCGTCGACACAGAGAACCCTTCCCCGACTTACTCTGCTCACTGTTTCGATCGCCGGTGTTGAGGTTGTTTTTTGGACTCTTGCCACTGGATTTTGGGTCAGAGCGGACTGAATAGCGGCGAGAAGAAGCTTGATTCGCACAGGCTTAGTCAGACACTTTTCGATATTCAACAATCTTGCTTCTTCGACGGTACATCGATTCAGATAGGAGGTTAGCAGAATTAACGGCAGCCCTTTGCCAAACTGCTTACGAATGGTCTTCGCCAGTTCGAGACCGTCCATTCCTGGCATCAGAAAATCAATGACCACCGCATCATAAGGTTTCTTGGAGCGAAAACTCTTACGCAACGAATCGAGCGCAGCTTGTCCATCTTCAGATACTTCACAATCGACATCCCACTTGGACAGCATTCCGCGTAGTACGGCACGATTTGTCCTGTTGTCGTCGACATAGAGAACTCGTGCTCCCTTGATTGAGGACATGTCGGTGTCTTTCGCTGACGGCAGAACGGTGACGGGCACTGTAAACCAAAAAACGCTGCCCTGATTCGGTTCGCTGTCGACTCCGATCTCTCCGTCCAGCATCGCGCAGATTCTTGAGCAGATGGCGAGTCCTAAGCCAGTACCTCCGAACTTTCGTGTGGTTGTCCCATCGGCCTGAACGAAGGGATCAAAGAGAGTCAACATGGCTTCGCGTTCGATTCCGATGCCGGTGTCAGAAACTTCAAATCTTAAAACAGCTCTATTCTCGAGATCTTCTGCCATGCGGATTTTCAAGGCAATCTCACCGGCGGCCGTGAACTTCACCGCGTTGCCAGCCAGGTTTATTAGAACTTGCCGTATGCGCTGTCCGTCAGTCTCAATGCGATTCGGGAGGTCTACTTCAACATCTAGGATGAGTTCAAGTTGCTTTTCGTTTGCTTGCAGTCCAATGACGTCCATGACATCTTCTGCCAATTCACGAATGTCGACGGTGTAGGCATCGATTTCCATTTGCCCGGCTTCGATTTTTGAGAAGTCCAAGATGTCATTGAGAATGGCGAGTAGTGATTCGCTACAAGTGCCAACTGTGCGCGCGAAGTCGATTTGTTCTTCCGTTAGATCAGTATCAAGCAAGAGGTCGTTCATCCCGATGATGCCGTTCATCGGTGTCCTGATCTCGTGACTCATCGTTGCCAAAAACATGCTGCGGGCCTGGGCTGCATTTTCGGCCTTGCTTACGGCGATCTTCAGTTCAGCCGTTCGCTCGGCAACTTGGTGCTCGAGCAATTCTCGGTCGTTGGCAATTCGTTCAACCATGCTGTTGAAGACACGACCAAGGCGAGCCAACTCATCGTCCCCTTCTTCTCTAGCTCGTATCGAGAAGTCATCGGTGGCGACGGCTTCACTCGCGTTGGTTAGCTGATCCAATCTGCTGAGGACAACCCGAGTCAGCACGCTCTTGAGCACAGCAGCAACTGAAAGGGCGCAAAGAGCCAAAGTGCCAAAGAGAATCCAGCGCATTCGGAATTCGATTTCTTGAGTGCGGATGGAGTCCTTGGCAATCGCATTCTTGTGGTCAGTTTCCAGGCGGTCGAGTCTTGTGTCCATGAGCCCTTGGTCAAGCCCAAGTCGGATTTCTGCGATTTTTCGTCCCCGCAACAAGACGTCGCAGCTGATGATTCGGCCATGGACCGCGGCGCCATTTTCTGCAACGAGTTCTTTGCCGTTAGGGTCAACAATCACGATGGACGCGATCTCTGGGTCGGATTTGATCGCGGACATCATCATTTCCAATGTCATCAAGTCGTAAGCAGCGAGGGCTTTTGCGGCGACTGATGCCAGAGCGTTGCAAGCTGTTTGTCCCTTGCGATTCAATGCGTCGTTCAAGGCAACTCGTTGCTCACGATGGAATTTCTCGTTGTTCTTGCGAGCTTCTTGAGCTTGGCTGGAAAGTCCATCATGTTGCTCCGCCAAGATGAGGGTGGCAGCAACGGAGAGCGGCAAGATGATGGCAATGATTGTTGCCCAACGGATTTTTGAATGAAGCGGGCTCTTGTGTGGCAATCTCATTTGGCGAGTCCTCCCGTCCTTGCCACTCTTGATCGGTAGAGCTCCCAAAGCTGAGCGCCGTCTCTTAGCGGGACGGTTCCTTCCAAGGCGATGATTTTCTGGCCCTCTGTGCTTTGAACGAAATCGAGGAAGGCGATGACGCCCTTATGAGGTTTCTTTGCAGTCACAAGATAGAGTGGACGTGAAAGAGGGTAGCGGCCTGAGACGATGTCTGCGGTGGTAGGAAGAGTTGATCCGAGCGGGAGAACTTTCAGTTTTCTCTTCTTGGCGCTAGAGATTCCCGTGAGCGCAATGGCAAAAGGTGATCTTTCTAAGGTCTCTTCAAGTGGTCCTGAGCTCTTAAAAAGAACGGCTGTTGACGCGTAGGGCATGGTCGGATTGGCAAACAACAACTCCCTGCCCATGAGACCTACTCCCGAAATTGTGCCTTGTCGTACAAACAACTCAATTCTGCGATTCGGTCCGCCAACTTCTTGCCAATTCGAAATCTTGCCGGTGAATATCGCACGGAGCTTTTGCAGATCTATACTCCCCACCGGATTGTCCGGGTGCACAGCAACAGCCAAAGCATCCCAGCCGACGGGGTGAAGTTCGCAATTCGATTCTTCTTTTGAAGCGATCTTGTGTCGGCAAGTGCCTCCCATGTCCGCACGCCCCGTTGCGACCTCTCGAATTCCTCGGGTCGCTCCACCGCCCTGAAGCCGTACCTCGACACCGGTGCGAGTTTTCCAGGCGCTTGCCAAGGCTGACATGAATGCTTTTTTGGTGATTCCGCATCCAACCCATGTCATAGATTTTGGATTCTTGGGCTCTGGCGTGGGGATTTGGGGTTTCGTGACGCTTATTTGGGCGTGTGTACTCATGATGGAGTGGTGTGCCTCAATCTCCACAAAGTCCTTTTTGGTCTCCTCTTTTCTTGATTCTGTGCAAGCGTCTACAAGGAACAACGACAAGATGACGTAAAGCATTGTTGCGTAGTGTTTTATGTTCTCGTGGTGTTCTTGCATCTTGACTCGCTAGAATATGAGCTCATAGGCTACCCCTGGGAATGACACAGAGTCGGGCCCTTCCTTGTCATCGGCTATTTCGCCGCAGGTACGTGACTCATTCCGAGACAGGGGGAGGGGTTAGCGGCTAAGGCAAGAAGCGACAACGGCGACATCGACGATATCCTGGGCTGAGCAGCCCCGGGAAAGGTCCATGAAAGGTTTGGCTAATCCTTGTACCAAGGGGCCCAGGGCGGTGGCCCCTGCTAACCGTTCTGTGATTTTGTAAGCAATGTTGCCGGAATCGAGATCGGGGAAAACAAAAACGTTGGCCTGACCTGCGACATCGGATTGCGGTGCTTTTCTCCTTGCGATCGCCGGAACATAGGCCGCGTCAAATTGGAGTTCACCATCAACGGCCAAGTTTGGTGCTTTTCGTCGGAGGATTTCTAAGGCATCGCGGACCTTTTGCACTTTTGGATGATCGGCGCTTCCCTTGGTGGAAAATGACAAAAGCGCCACGCGAGGCTTTTCCCTGGTGAGGAGCTCGTGGCTTGCCGCCGAACTCATGGCAATCGTGGCCAGCCCCTCTGCGTCGGGGTCAGGTACAACGCCACAATCGGCGAAGGTCAGGGCCCGGCCTGCTAATTCCATCAAGAAAAAGCTTGAGACTAAGGACGTTCCAGGGGCAACTCCCAGTCCCTTGATGCCGGCGCGAAGGACATCTGCTGTGGTCGCCACGCTGCCGGCGACGCTGGCATGGGCTTCGCCGAGACGGACTAAGACTGCTGCAAACAATAGAGGATCAGCAAGTTCCTTGCGGGCTTGTTCGTTGTCAATGCCCTTCTTTGCACGGGCTTGTTTGTATTCAGCGAGGCAACGGCTTGCCAGACCTTTGTCACTTCGACGTATGACGCAAGTTCCCGGTGCCAACTCGTAGTGAGCAGGAGGATCAACCAAGATGACTTGTCCGAGCGCTTCTTGTTGAAAAGCAAAGGCCGCGTCTTGGACACGCTTGTCGCCGATCTCGGGAAAGATGATCTTACGACAGCGGCCCCAGGCTCGTTCTCTTAGTTTGTCAATTGCCTGACCCATTACTTGATGAGCGCGTCTGGGACGTTCACTTCCATGTAGAGCAGACCAAGCCCATGTGTCTTGCCCTGGGCATCCGTCTTTAAGCTCTCCGAACCTCCGCCTCCAAGGGAGTCGTGGAGAAGGAAGTTGAGTGCCAAGATGTTGGGAGCTTCGAAGCGGTCGACGTTACCGAAGCAGATGTCCTTGAAGTGCTCCTTGATGCGTTCGCATGTAAGTTCTTGCACCAAGAACTCATAGACCTCTGGGGAACGTGCAACGATGCCGACATTGCTGCCATCACCCTTGTCACCGGATCGGGCATAGGCAATTTTTGAGAGTCTTACGCGTGCCATGTTAGTTCACCTCTTCCACGGAGACTTGGGTTTGGACCAATCCCTTATCAATGAGCGCAGGCCAATAGCTGATGATATCGGTGGCCTTGGGTCGACCACCCGCGAAGCCTGTAACGCCGGGTGGGCCACTGGTGACGAGGGGAACGATCTCCATTCCCAAGCGGTTAATCTTGGCCTTGTCACTACCCTTGGCACCAATTCGCAAGATCACTTCGGCGGGGTCTTCAGGGGCGGAGGCGATTCCGGCGTGGCAGACATTTGTACCGACGATCTCGATCATCTTTTCGGCTGCGGTGAACTCGTAACCATCCAACTTGACCCGGTCAAAAACGATGTCGGCGCAGAGTTTCGCTTTTGCCACAGCGTCTGGGCCAGCGACCGTAAGTTGACCGACGGTCTTGTAACCTTGGTGGTAGGAAATAGAGACCTTGTATGTTGGTGTGGCTGGTTTGCCCTTGATGCCACTCACCTTGACCCGGTTTTCGCCAACCTGTTCCAGGTTGATGCTTGTGAAGTCGGCGAGTCCGTCTGGCGTGATGTAGTTGGCTGGGTCGCCCATCTCGTAGACTAATTGTGAAGTAACGGTTTCGACTGTCACCAGGCCTCCGGTACCAGCGTGTTTCGTGACGACAAATTCGCCGTTGGGATAGGCTTCGATCACCGGGTAGCCGATACGGGCCAAGTCAGGAACAGTTTGCCAATCTGTGAAGTTGCCACCAGTACATTGGGCTCCGCATTCGACAATATGTCCAGCCACGGTTGCGGCCGCAACCTTGTCAAAGTCTTCAAAGCTCCAGCCAAATTCGTGAATGAGCGGGGCGACGACCAAGGAAGGGTCGGTGGCACGGCCGGTGATGATGATGTCGGCGCCTTGTTCCAACGCTTCAACGATAGGCTTGGCACCAATATAGACGTTGGCACTTGATACCTTGTCCAGGTGAGGTTTGAGCTGGGCACCTGTGTCCATGTTGAGGAGCTCTTCACCACCATCAATGAGGTCTGTGAGTCGATCGAGAATGTCATCGCCTTCGACGACGGCAATCTTGACTCCTTTGAGGCCCAGTTTTTTTACTGTCGCAGCGACAGCCTTGCGGCAAGCCTGAGGATTGACTCCGCCCGCGTTGGCGATAATGCGGATACCCTTTTTCTGGCAGGTGGGAAGGACACGTTCCACCATCTTGACGAAATCCGTGGCGTAACCAGCCTCCGGATTCCGCAACTTGAGCTTCTGCATGATGCTCATGGTGACTTCTGCCAGATAGTCGAGGGTGAGGTAGTCGAGGGGGCCTTCGTTGACCAAGCGTACAGGGCCCAAAATACTGTCGCCCCAGAAACCCTGACCGTTTGCCACGAGGACCTTGTCGCGCGTTGCCATGGTGCCGTAAATCCTTGATATGAATAAACTTGAGCTGCTAAGGCTAAAGCCCCAGCAGCCCAGTCTAACGAAAACGAATACCGGTCTCACGGCCAATCAGGAGTCGTTAATCTCACCTTTGAGTCCGTGATTTCCGAAGGTGTCAAAGGAGACGATTTCTTCGAAGTCAAGGAGTCCCATGCGTGGCCGAGCGGGTTCTAGGGCTTTGCCGATGGTCACCATCATGAGTGGGATCTGAGTGTCAGGAAGGGCGCAGATTTCACCGACTTGCTTGGGATCAAATCCGATCAATGGGCAGGAATCGTACCCCATATCCTTAGCCATGAGCATCATGTTCATAGCGGCTAAGCCAATGCTGCGGCAGGCTTCGTCGCGCAGAAGTTGGTCGTTTTCACCATAGAAACCGGGAATCATCTTGGTGAACAAGTCTTTGATTTCATCAGGAGCGAGTCTCAAGTAGCGCTCGACTTTCTTGTAGGCATCCATGTTGCCACAAAGAATGATGGTCAAAGAAGCATCCTTGACCTGGGCTTGATTCCAAGACGCGGCGCACAGTTTCTCTTTGGTTTCCTGATTCCGAACAACCACAAAATGCCAGTTTTGCATGTTGAAGGAACTTGGTGTCAAGGCGACGAATTCGAATAAATGACGGACTTCTTCATCTGTCATTTTATGTGCTGGGTCATAGTGTTTGACGCTACGGCGCGCACGAATGGCTGCTAGTAATTCCATGTTTTGCTCTCCATCGGTCAGTTTTACCGAACGGGTTAGTTCTTACGTTCTAAGCGTGACTCGCCGGTCCAGTGAAGATCCGACAGGCTGTAACCAAAACTTCGGAAAGACGATTCGTGCTTTTCCACAAATCGGTGAAAAAGATCTTTGCTGTTGGCTGACAGTTTTTGCCACATGTCAAAATAAGTGTCATTGGGCTCGATGGTTTCCGAAAGTTGGATAGCCTCCGGTTCAAGTCCAATGAATCGATGAACACGTTCAATAACTCCCTCGGAGTCTGCCAGCAACTCCTCATAGGTCATGGTGATGACGTGATCCAAGAATTCCATGTCGCGGGACAGTTGTTCATGGGCCTTGAGCCAGTGATCGAGCAAATCTTCCGTTGTTGTCTCGCTCCACATTTGAGTGCCGTAGCCGACAGCGATGGGATGTCTGGTGAGGCAGACAAATTGCGCTTGAGGAAACAGAGCTTGGAAGAATCGTGTGCGCACCACAGTTGGAGGAGATTTTTCCAGCAAGACGAGTTTGCTGGGATCCCAATGGTGCTGCCATTGGGCGAGCAAGGCGTCTGCGGTGCCATTTGAAGCTAATTCGTGGTTTTCATCCATGGCGGCATCTGGGTGGAAGGCAAACATGCCCGGACCCCCCAGAGTTTTTGCTGTCGCCACGATGTTCTGGAGATGTTGCCCTTCATCTTCGGGGACGCCGGTGTTTTCGAATCCCGAAATCTGGCTGTGTTGCTTGAGCAAGCGGGACAAGACGGACGTTCCACTGGCGTGCAAACCAACGACGAAAACAAT
>JAJRYU010000027.1 GCA_024275615.1 Planctomycetota bacterium | reverse complement strand
CGAACACGCTCAACGCCCTCCACCGAGCCGGTGACAATGAGACGGCTACCGATCAGCCGGACGTCACCCATGCCCCCAAGGATCAACTCAGCAGCACCCACAACATCAGCAGGTTTCTCATACGCAGCCCCAATCAAAGAAAATGTTTCCGCTGTATTTCCAGACGGCGGAAACGAGACCACGCCATCTTTGTAGTGCGCTCGACGGCCGACAGATTCCGCCAAGAGACCGAACGCCTCTTCAGCGTCTATATCGAGAAGATCAACAGACACCAAAGACTCGGCCAACTCAGCAGGAACAATCACAGAAACAGCAGCAGAAGCAGCTAGATCGACTGCCACAATCCCGAACAACTCACCGTCAGCCGTCAGCGTCACCGCCGACAATCCCCACGGCTCCGGTGGCGGTATCAACGTCCTCGATGATGCCCGCACCCCTGTCACTGAAATTGGCTTCCAGGCGGTCTCTGGCAAATTGTATGACCTGTCCAGTTGGGCCCACTCTCTCTGGCTCTGAAGCGCGGTACTCCCACATCCAAATATAACCGCCACGATCAAAGACAGCAACACGCTCACCACGATCAAACGCGAGAAGTGTTGCACCGTTGACTGTCTCACCAACACGGATGCGATCGCCGCCGACACGAACAAAGTCAACGCCGTAACCCTTCCACTCGCCCCACTCTTCCAGCTCAACGGTCCCGTCTTGTGACAAACTTTCTGGTACATGACTTTCTCCCATGGATCGTCCGAAAATGATTCCCATTCCTAGAATTGCCGAGAAAACAGCCAATTTCATGGCCGATCGGCCCGCCAGTTTCATGCCCTTGCCGGGTCGCAGTCTCATAGCCTCTTCCTCTCTTTCCAATTCCTGATCCGTCTTGCCATCAGCACGCAAGCCCAGTTGCTCGCGCATCAAATGGAGTTGCTTGACCATCTGCCTCTCACTACCGCCGTGCGTGAAAGACGAGTAAAGTCTGAAATACCAGACGTTCTTTGGCAGTGAAGGGAATATCGTCTCGATTGAAAGAGGAGGGAACTCGGCAGCCATGTTGGGGGGTGCCTCTAATGCCTCAGGGCTCAAGCGGACGTACCTGATCGCTTTGCCAAAGAAACTACCCAAATGCCGAAAACGTATGCCCCACGCCAACTTCTCTTCACCAAGACTACGGACGCTTGTGCAAGATTTCATAAGTCGGCGAAGGGTTATGGTCAGTTGCATGCGGTTCTGTGTCAGAGCGTACAGTTGTTGGTGGTGATGACGGATCATCGTAACCCATGCTTTGAGCTGTGGTGGTTCTGTCTTTGGGGCTCCGCCGTGACCGCCAGGAAAGTCATGGTGCATTTCATCGTAGATGATGACAGACATCGGGGGGATCCAGTTGGCTTGTGATCCCGTCGTCAGATGCGGCCCGTTCATACGAAGAAACAAACGGCGGAACTTGAACTCAAAGAAAGATCGATCGCGAGTTGCCAATCTTTGACGGTACCTGTCTCGCTCGCGCTGCATGAAAGCCGCGCGTTCAAGAAATCGAAGAAAATGATCGTGCGTCAGAGGGATCAACAGTTTAGATAACTCTTCACCACCGCGTGAACGAAGCCAACGCCGAACGACCCGCCACTTGAACGGCAAGTTTGTCACAACGGGACGACGCTCTTTCATGATGATATCGAGAGCCTTGCGGACGCCCCAGTAACTCTTGCCAGCGCCCATCAGACCTTCAACGATATCAACGCCGGACTCTACATCTTTGAATCGACGTTTACCCATTGACGACCGGTGCCACGCGAAGAATGATTCGAATCAAACGAATCGAGGCGACCATCCAAACAACGGTGATGATGATGCCGCCGGCAGGATAGATCGGTACCCAATAGTCTACAAAATTGAGGAACTGATTGAGATTCTCCCACGGACGCTGTGACAACCAAGAAGCAAAATTTGAGGGGAGAGCCGCAAGAATCCACTCACCAACCAACCCAAGTAAATCACCAAAGAAGCCCCAGACTCCAGACCACGCCTCGCCCAAAACACCCCACCACCACTCGGCAACCGCTTGAATCGAGCCCCAAACCCAGTCAAAAATAGAACCCATCAGACTACCCTCGTCTCTTGCCAAACGCGGCCCATGCCCCAGATGATCAAACCGCTCAAAAACACCGTATGAAGCATTGTGACATACGGCTGCAATTCCTCAAGCATTTCTGCGCTCATCCCAATCTGAAAATCGGGTATGTTATAGCCGAAACCTGCACGCAACGCCGCCATCGAAAACGTAAACTGCATCCCCGGCTGCGACGACAAAGGCGCCGTCCACGTCGGAACCGAAAGCCCGTGCCCGTCAAGAACGCCGGTGTATGTTTCGCTCGCGAACGCAGGATCAATCGGATCCAAAATTGGATCTACAGACGTGTAAACCTCAGACGCAGACGTTGGCGGACCCGCTGTTGGATCGAACGCCGTTACCAGATCCTGCAATAGATCACGCATTTCAAATGTCGTTCCGTTCATCGTGTTGACCGTTCCGGATATGCTCTGCAAATAGAACTGAATCACCGCAAGATTCGTATTCACTAACCCGAGCTGGGTATCGAACGCCTCTCTGAACGCCGAAAGAGTCGAATGAATTGACTGCAATTCAGCAAGAACATCACCGCTCCCCATGCCGCCTGAAACCTCTCCGGGTGTGTATGCTGTAAACTCTGCAACCTTCAAGTATAGAAAAGATTCCCCGTTGTCGAACTCAACTTGTTCTATTTCCCAAGTCAAGACATCACGACCCTCCGCATCTTTAGAGAGTGTGAACTTCGACAATCCTTTATCGTTGGGATTCGTTGACGGCCAGCGCTCTTCAGGGTTTGGATACAAGTCGCCGACAACCCTTCCCTGCAACGCAACGTCTGAAGAACTACCATCTACCACATAGGAAGTCGCTCCGTCCCAGGTAACATTGAAACGCACATTGTCATCACCTATGCCCCCGGCATTCCAGTTTGTGGAAATGCCGACCGGATTAGTTTCGTAATCCGCTGGAAAATCAGTGTACAAGCGGAAATACATATCCCCAGCAGAGGAGCCTGTTACCAAAGCACCGTTCAGATCCCAGTACTGAACACCACCTTCGTACGGCTGGTCAACGCGGACCACTGGTTGCCAATATTCGCACACCCAAACCATGTTTGACAAGGTGAACGAGTAGACCACGAGCCCAGAGCTGGGCACAGCCAAATGCACCTGAGCAAGTGTCTTTGCTGGAAGAAAAGAGCACAAGCAGACAAAGGCTATGGACCACGAGTACCGTACCACTTGGACCCCCTTTGCAGTTTAGAAACGAAGACCCATCCAAAGAAGCAGCACCAGCAAAACACAAGGAGACCAAGCCAGATTCGAATCTGATCAAGAAGCTCCATCAAGGCGATGACTTCCACAGGTGTCATAAACCGCTTCTCCCTCTATTCAAGGGAGAAACGGTGTGGGGGCAGCTTTAGACGTCGCCAGTGATGCGAGCCTTCAGCTTGTGAACCAACTTGAACCCGATCGAGATCGCAAACACAATCGCGAGGAGAGTTGCACCCGCAAGCATGATCGCTTGAGATGCACTTGCCCAATCGATCACCTCGGGAATCGGATCCATCGTGGGTGGCACATACTGCGCCAACGCAAAAGGAACCAGCATCAACGAACCAACCACACCAACAACCTTGAAACGTTTCATCACGTTTCCTTCCTGGGCTAAATCGCCCGAACAAGCCCCCACAGGAGCCCGTTTACAGCAACAAGGCCATCAAGAGATATGTGAACAATCATCCCAAGACCAATACCCCAACCAACAGTCTCAACAACAGACATCATCATGTCAGCACCACACCGCCCACCAAGGGCCACAGCAAGACATGCAGATAACGAGAAAGTACTCGAAGTGTAGAATCATTTCCCGGACCTCCGGTAAGCCCGCAAAGTCGCGACGACGATGCAGACGATCACAGTGAAAACGATCATGGCTGTCAGAACTTCGATGATGATCATCCCCAATCCTCCGGGGATGGATTTCCAAAGAGCAGTTGGTCTACCCACTTCGGGATTTCCAACCAACTCACCTCGGGTTCACTGACTTCTGTGTCAGGATTATCAACTCTTGTCAAGTCAACGCTCCCCGCGGCTGCGCCGCGGCGAGCGGGAAGACCAGACATGCCAACGAGTCGGAGAGCCATCCTGACGCTGTCCCAACGGCAATCGACCTCTATCCACCCTTTGTGATCGCCGATGATCTTACAGCCAAGCTCAGAGAGTTTGGAGAGCAGTGCGCCGCAATCGCAAGAGACCTCGTGCCATTGGCTCGAATCCTCATCGTGCACCACAAGAAGCGCAGACTCATCCTCCATGCGAGAGCCAATAGGACGGTAAATGGGCCATCGCATACGAGGAGAGGAGGGGCGCTCGTTTTCACACTCGCCCCCCTCCCTCGCGTCCTTGGGAGAAACCTTGAGATGGCCCTCCGTCCAATCCCAAAAGCCGGGGCTTACTGAAATAATCTTCACCGACCGAGGACGCTCGCCAAGAAGCCAAGCAGGGACGCCGCCCTCTTTGCTCACATACTTACAGACGTACCGAGAAGAGTCTGGAGTCATGCGCTCCACGAAGATAAAACCATGACCCCAAGCCTCTTCGATCATCTTCCACGGAATGCGCTTAGGATGGATCAACAGAATATGGAAATGTACCCAGCCACCGCGTTGAAATTCCATCTTTCTAAGCCATTTCCCCTTGAAAGACTCAATCCCAAGAGCTGTTGCAAGACGGCGAAAAAACAAGGGGACATGCTGTTCGTCACGCTGTACGTGATAGAGCTGTTCGGCGTCGGTGTACGGCTCGCGTCTGTAAGTGAGTGTGATGAATAATCCCTTT
>JAJRYU010000337.1 GCA_024275615.1 Planctomycetota bacterium | reverse complement strand
ATACCACCGATCTTCTTGGCATCAACAAAGGACTCCGTGGTGATGTCATCCGTCACGCTAAGGATGTCACGCATAGCCTGACCACCCCAGTCCTTTGAGATCTCATCATTCCACGCACGGCCGAATCCCGGTAGACCGCGACGGTTCGGGGCGACGACGACAAAACCTTGAGAGGCCATCAAGTGAAAATTCCAACGGAAGCTGAACCACTGGCCGATTTGGCCTTGGGGTCCTCCCTGAAAATAGATGAGAGTCGGCCACTTCTTTTGGGGATCAAAATTGGGCGGATAGATCACCCAACTGTGGATCTTCTTACCATCAGTCGCTGTGACCCAACGCTCCTTGACAGTGGGTACTTGTAGATCCTTGTAGATATCACCATTCACATCTGTAAGCCGACGAAAACGACCATCTTCAAGATTGAGCAAGCCCAATTCCCAAGGGCGAATCATGTCTTGGACACCAACGAGCAAGCTCTTGCCATCGGCAGCCACATCCCGAATGCCCCAGTTCTTAGCTCCCACTTTGGTCAACCGCTTCAGAGTTTTGGTGGCGAGATCCAGCGAGAAAAGCTGATTGGTGCCACGCGTCTCCGACATGAAATAGAGGCGGCTGGAATCAGGGGCCCAGACAGCACCATGGACCATCTGGTCCAAGCCTAGGGAGAGATCGCGAATAGTCCCCTTATTGCGGTCATAGATCATGAGACGATTGCGATCGGATTCGAACCCAGGCGTCTTCATCGAATGAAAGGCGATATACTTGCCATCCGGCGAATAGATAGGATCGTTGTCGTAACCATCCATCCCCGTAGTGATACAGCGCTTGCGCCCTTTACCGTCAGCTGAGACCAAGTAGACGTCACTATCTGTAGACTCGGCCCAGTTGTTGGCAATCTTCATGGTGAAGGCAATCTCTTCGCCATTGGGAGACCAGGCGATTTGCTCACTGCCAGCGAAAGGAGGCACAGGACAATCCACCTTCATGCCTGCCATCAAGTCAAGACCAGGTGTTGCCTTCAAGTCATCCCCCAACACGGCGACATGAAGGTGACTATATTTGTAGTCGCTCCATCGGTCCCAATGACGATACATTAAGCCATCAATGATGCGTGCATCGGCCTTGGGGAGATCGGGGTAGATGTCGACAACTTCCTTGTCGAGTTTGATGTCCTTGGTGAAGGCAATCCTTGTTGCAGTTGGCGAGACTTTGAGATTGGCAACGCCGCCAGATTCATGGGTTACGGCTTCAATCGACCCACCCTCAGGATCCATAACCCAGACCTGCGTCGAAGCTCCCTTGCCTCGGCGCGAAAGGAAGAACAATCGCACGCCCAGTTTAGTCCTGGCCCATTGGACAGTCCCTTCATTGGTGGGCCCTTCGGTGATGCGCCTCGACTTGCCGCTCGTGACGTTGATCAGGAAGAGATCTGAATCGCCTTCGTTCGCGACGATATCATAGCTGCGCACACCATGAACAACCCACTTGCCATCAGGAGAAAAGACACCTCCACTGACACGCTTGAGCTTCCACAGCAATTCTGGGGTCATCGTTCCTTGAGCCGAAACCCAACTAGTAAGCAAGACCAAGACGATTAGAGATTTGATCGATCTACTCATTGTTCCTGTCCTCTTCAGCTGCGCCGCGAAGTAGCATTTTTGCGCGGGAAATACTCGTCTAAGAATTTGGTCAACGCCGCCCAGTAGTCTTTGCTATCGCTGAATTTCTTCCACAGCGCTCTGGAACCGTGATTGCCGCTGGTCTTGGGCTTGAAGAAGTGAAGCTTCTTGCCGAGCTTCATGGAATCAGCGATTTGCTTGACCTGGCCAACCGTCTCCCCCTTCGAGCCGGTGAGAAAAACCGGCAACTTCAGTTTCTTGGCGCCATCTCTGACGTAATGATCAGTCTTGCCAAAGCGACCAAAATATTCTCCGGGTGCAAAAGACAAGACACCATCTGCCAAATCGGGTTGGCGTCCGACAATCTCCAAGACAAGGGCCGAAGAATAGGACGAACCCCACAAAAGAAGCTTCCCCTTGGCGTATCTTTTGCGCACCAGCTTGAGGGCACCGACGATGTCTTGCCTGGCATCAAGATAACCCGTCGGCAACTTCTTCTTCTTTGCAGCCACGGTCGAAGCATTGGTCACGCCATTCACGGCATTGCCCGAGCGTTGATCCAAAGCCAAGCAATTGAAACCCATCTGAACCAATCTCGGCGCAATCTCCAAGTACTCGCCACGGCTCCAACCAGCCTGATGGCAAAGAAGAATGAAGGGCGCCGACTTATTGGCGTGGCCGAGGTAGAGATCAGCAGTCAGCTCAAGACCATCGAGCGACCGGAAGTGAATGGTACTCTTCGTGGCCTTGGCACTCTTGGTCGATGTTGCCCGGGAGGTTGGCCTAGAGTCTTGGGCCAAAAGTCCTGCGGGCACAGATAAGATCAGTGTGGTCAGCAGGAAAAGACGAACTAAATTGCGAATCATTGGGTATCTCCTTGGCTGTCCGCTCGCGAAAATGGAAGTGAGTGGACCTGGGCAAGACGCTATCTGGGAGCCGGCCATTTGGTCAAGAGACGATATTGCCGATTCATCCTTCCTTGGCAACGATGGCCTTGACGATTTTGCGAAAGGCCTCTCCTCGAGCCTCAAAATCTCGAAAAGCGTCAAAACTAGGGGCGGCCGGCGACATCAAAATCACATCTCCGGGACAGGATCCGTTCCAGTTTTCTTCGACCGCAGCCCTAAGGTCATCGGCCCAGTGCGGCTCAATGTCCCGACATTCAACACAAAGCCTTTTCCCGAGTGGCCCGGTCACGGTCACTGTCACCGTGGAATTGCGCTTCGCGATCGCTTCCGAGAGCTGTGACAAGTCACCGCCGCGATCGACACCTCCGAGAATCAGACGAACATGGCGGTCGGGAAACGAGTCCAATGCCGCCATCGTCGCAAGAGGTGTTGTAGCAATGCTGTCATTGACGAAGACACGACCTTTGCGCTCGGCAACACATTCCAAGCGATGCGGCAGCGGTAAGAACTTCTTGACAATTCTAATGGCAACATCCTCGGGCACACCAAGCTCCAAAGCGACACTCAGAGCTGCGCAGGCATTGACCAAATTGTGCCGCCCTGGCAAGGTCATTTCGCCAATCTTGACGAGAACGGAGCCATCACGCACGATGCCCTTCGGACTTACATGCAGGCCAGATTCCGCGCCATACCAAAGCACATTCTTCCGTGCAGAAAGCCGTCTGCCAAGTTCGACATCTTCGGCGTTGGCATGGACAACAGCGGCCAAGTTGGTGGCCCGCATCTTGTCATCAAAGTAGCGATCGGCGGATGTGTGCCAGTCAGTATGGGCGGGAAAAAGATTCGTGATGACTAAATGGTCCAATGCACCGTCAAGATCCGCAAGGTGAAAACTTGAAAGCTCTAGGACAACGAGATCCGCCTCCGATTCCGGTTCATCAGCGTCAAAAAGAGGACGCCCCACATTGCCCCTTAAATGGATTTTCTTGCCATCCCAAGCCAGAAGTTCGCGGATGAGAGTTGCTGTTGTACTCTTGCCCTTCGTACCAGTGACGGCAACGACCGGGACGTGAGGATGGCAGGACAGCCAAAGAGAGGTGAGCGATGTCACCAGCAAACCAGATTCCTTGGCGGTCCTTAGGTCATTGCGGTAAAGACTGATTCCCGGCGACTTGACCAAGACATCGAACTGGCACAATTCCTCAACTTCAAGCCTCCCCGCACTCAGACCAACGTGGGGGAAAACCCAACCGGTGGCAAGCTTTTCGGCCACATCTTCGTTTTCTTCAACAACCGTGACCGTAGCGGTCGGTGCCCCCGCCAATACCGCGGCCAACGCTCTTTGGCCTTCCCGTCCAAACCCGAGGATAGCGACGTTCTTGCCAGCAAGATCAGAAAACAGCATCGATAACTTTCACAAATGGCTGAGGAATACAATGATCAAATTCCGGGGCAAAAACCAAGTCCTGCGCTTCGATCGGTGCCTGAGATTGCCAATGAGCAACATAGTGTTCGACAACGGCGCAACTTCGCGCCCAGCCACTGCCAGCAAGAAGTGCGAATGCTGCGTGAGTTTCCACGCCACCCCCGACACAATCGAAGGGTCTCAACCGGCCATCAACTTCAAGTAAGGCGGCGTAACGATCGTTGTTTTTCAAGTCATCAAGAGGATTGGCACCGAAGATGGCAAACATCGTTTCGCCATCCAAGAATGGGGCCAAAGACAAATGAACAAACAGGCATTTGGGACACGCAAGACACCAGCTCGGTCGTTGAGATTTCTCTGTGCGACGAAAATTCCTGTTGCAGCTAATAAAACCGTCGAGGTACCTGTTGCGCCGTGCAAATTCCCGGCAGATGGCAAGCTCGGAAAACGGCCGTAGCAGGGAAAAATACTCGAGTTGAGTCGCGCCGCAGGCCGCAAGCTCAGTGCGGAACCGACGCTCGAAATCCAGCCCTTTTGAGTATTGATGGTTTACCTCCCGAAGCCCACCATCCAACTGCGTTCCCCTATTCGCCGACCGCTCGTTGGAAAAAACCACGGCGCCGAAACCATGTTTGAGCGCAACCAGAGTAGCAATGGCCGAGACCACTGCCGTCACCGGGACGTGACCATTGTATGCCCCCAAACGATTCAGCTCGATCAACTTCGGGTCCAGGGTTCGTTTCACAGTGATAAGGGGATGCCCTGTCTTTCGCGCCAGGTATTCAGTGACGGGATTGGGCCCGACAACGAGGAGAGTGACTGAAAAACCCGTTTCTTCCAAGAGCTGTAAACTCAACAGCGAGTCCTTACCACCGCCAAACGGCAAGAGGACCTTCTTTAGATCCTTGCGAGCAAGACCCTGAGCTGGTCTCTCATTAGCTTCGTCCATGAATTGAACAGAGAGCCCCTTCAGATCCAGGGAATTCGTCTCAGCAAATTCCGCCAGACCTTGTTGGTAAAGCCGTCTCAAGAAACTGACGCGCGATGAACTCGTCGCTGACTGCTGAAAAATAATCCCCTCGGGCGCGGCGGCTTTGTAGTAGCTCACCCCCGCTATCTGAAGCAACAAGCGAGTTACTTCGCTTAGGACAGCGCTCTGTTCGACATGCTCCCGCATGTCATCGCCTTCAAATTCGATGACTTCGCGAAACTGAATATCGGCGATACGTGGGCCACTGAGTCGGTAGTGAAGTTGTAATCTTTGACCGACGACTTCCACGCGCTCACCTGAAAAACAGGTGTAGCACTTGGGGTCAAATCGAAGCTCATGGTTTTCTGCGGCAAGCCCATTCATAGACGAATACTATACACCTTGCCCCTGACTCTGCTTGTCACTTTCGCTCAGCCACGGTGACTTCGTGGATGGTAATGAGGTGTGGCACGGAAAAAGGGTCCAGCCTCACTTGAACAGCGCTCTTGCCATTCTGGAGGGGAATATCAAAAGACAACTTGCGGCGACTACCATCCAACTTAAATGAAACAGCATTGGACTGATGGGCAACGAAGTGGATCTGTCCAGGGTAGCGGTAATAGACCTCGAACAATTCCTCTGGTTGGTCGGGGTGAGCTTCATTGTCGAAATCCACTGTCACCCGGAGAGGTCTTGAGCCAACAGTAAAAAGCGGTGAGATAATCTGCGGGTCCAGCTGAATTCCCAAGTAGGCCACAGATTCATCTGGATTCATGACTGGGGAATTAAACGCTCTTGATGGCAACCAATCTCGAATGAGACTCTTGCCCTTGAAAACGAGGTTCTTGGGCTGAATTCCCCCTTCTTTTGCTCCAGTCACTCGAATCAAGGATCGTCGCTCTTGTCTGTTTTCGATCTTGAGCGGGCCGCGATCACGACGAAAAATCTTGGCACCCAGCTGATAGGTTTGACCCGGTGAAGGTACGATGCCGACAACGCTGACTTTAACTTCCTCTCCCGGCAGCAAACCCCAAATAGGGATACTGAAACTCGGCATCGCGACTTCGTCTGGTTTGAACTTGCCAGCAAAGGCAATTGCCACACCCAAACTGGCTGTGTCTTCCCCTCCAGGAATGACGACATCACCTGTGTTTCTCAAGCGCAAGAAGAAACGCCTTTCGAGACCAGCGGGTAACGGTCCAGTTTCAACTGATTGGACGTCGAGGATTGCCAAATGATAAGGAGCCCCGGGCCTGTCTTTGCGAAGAGCCGCCGCGACGCGGCGATAGACAAGAGGTGCCTTGCTGTCCGCCAATTCTCTAAGCAAAACTGCTGCCTTGTCCGCGAGGCCAAGACGCTGTGCTGATCGTGCTGCGATAATCACAAAAGGTGCAGCTTGCCTCACACCTCCCGCCGCCTCAATGATTGTCGTGACAGCTTCTAAGACCTCCGCTTGGCGATCTTGACGCAAGAGATCATCGACGCCACTCACAAGTCGACCGGCTCGGCGAATAGCCACAGCTCTTTTTTCGCCCCACTTCTCGGACATGCGCGAAAAGACTTCCTTGTCAACATCTGGATCCCAACCCGAACTCAAATAGAGCAACCCCGAGATGCCATCTTCGCCGCCACACATCAAAAAGTAGTCGAGAGCAGCCAGTTTCACCTTGTAGTGTTGATAGCGATTGCGAACGAATTCGGTGATATGCGGTAGCGCGCGGCGATCGGTGAGTTTCGCCAAAGCTCTGATGGCTTCGCCGCAGCGCCTTGCATCAAGAGAATAAAAGACAAGGTCATCCAAGATTCTCTTTGCACCTGCCCCATCCTCTATCAAACCCAAGCCACAGGCCGACGCGAAAGCCGTACTTCGATCGCCAAGATTCAGCGCCGGTATGAGGTGAAGTTTGGCACGCTCATCGCCAAAAGCGGCCAAGAGGCGTGCCGCTCGCCAGCCGACATGGGGATGCCGCTGCATGTTGGCGTAGACAAGTTCTCGATCTTTGGGATTCAAATCGAAGTGGCGCTCAAGCCACAAATCGAGGACCAAGGCAGCCGCGCCCAAGGCCGGGGGCGAAGTCAAGACATCTCGCATGTAGGGCAGGAGTCGATCGCCAAGAAGCTCTCCACCTTCTTGCAAGATCATCATTTTCACCAAGAAATGTTCTTGGGGGTCATTGATCCGATCCATAGCGATTTCTGCCATGGCCGGTTGTTTGCGCCGCAAATTGGCGGCCAACAAGTTACACCGCGCCGGGACAGTGCCTCCTCTCAAGGCGACACGTAAGGCGGCAAAAGCCTCTTCTTCACTTTGAGCACCACTTGGAAGATTGAGGTTCCGGCCTTCTTGTTGCAAGCTCTTGATCATCGACAAGAGCCGATCACGAACCGCCGGTTCCCGATCAGAAATATTCTTGGTTTCCTTCGGATCTGTTTGCAAATCAAACAGCTCAACAAAACCATGTCCCTGATTGAACAAGAGTTTGAAACGCCCATTGATGATCATTTGCTTGTTGGTGTTCGCAGGTGCCATTTCTGGCACAGCATCAGGGATTTCGGCGAACGCAAAGGACAGAGGTCTTACCGGTGAAGCATCACCATCCATCAAGTAGCCAACTAAGGTCTGGCCCTGCATGGGGGTCTCGCCTTTGATCGCCATGAGGTTAAGCACCGTCGGCATCAAATCGATATTGTTGGAAAGGGATGTTATCCGCTGAGGCTCTAAACCTGGAACGTAGACGATGCACGGCACATGAAGCTGCTCGTCGTACAAAGTCGTGCCATGGAACTGTGAGTCATGTTCCCCGAGAGCCTCGCCATGGTCGGCGTTGACAACAATGGCCGTTGAGTCCGCAAGGCCCAATGACTCAAGTTTGTCCAGAAGTCCTGCAATCGCCTGATCAACAAAAGCAATCTCAGAGTCATAACGGTCCGCGGCTCCAGTGCCAAAATTATGATCTTTGTGCAGAACATAGTCGTAGTGCGGATCCATAAAATGGACCCACATGAAAAATCGTTCGCCGCTGAGATTTTCTAACCTTTTTGATGCCCACTTGACTTGGTCCTCAGCGTCCCGTGTGCGCCTAAGGGGAGCCCCCGGATTGATCTCCTCAAACCCAAGCCCCAACGCCTCGTACGGGGGGCGCTCAAGTGAGCCCGGATCAATAGCCGGAAAAGAAATGGTCCTGACACCATGATCGCTTAGCTGCTGCGCTAATGAGACGTTGCCCGCAAAGTTATCCGGCAACCTCTTGGTGCGTCGAAACAAGGGCGTCGCCGATGGATAGCGACTAAAGAATGTCGATTGAAAGGAGAAGCTTGTGATTGGAAATTGGGCGTAGTGGCGCTCAAACACACTGGACCGCGCGCCCAGTCTTTCGAGCGTTGGCGTCGTCGGCTTTTCATAACCATAGAGCGAAAAATGATCCGCCCGCGCCGTATCGATGGTAAGCCATAGGACGTTCTTGACCGGTTGGGCGCCCAATCGAGCCACAAGTTCGACTCGAGCATCGTCAAGTCGGATGTGGATCTGGCGGCGTTCGGCTTGAAAATCGGCGTCAATAGCAAGATCGTCGTAGAGGCTAAGTTGGTCGGAACCCAAAGCACGCCAAAGCCCGAGAATTCTCCGTCCCTGGAGCGTTCGGCGAAACAGAATAGACCTTTGGTGCACGCTGGGAATTTCAGACAAGTCTCCCATCACTGCAAGAACACCAAGCACCAAAAAAAGACAGCGGACAAAGCCAAGTCGCTTGGTCGCGCTCCCCATGGCAGCAACCGCAAAAATGGCAAGACTCAGAGCAACAAAAGCCAGAGAATCGTGCAAGAAAAGATAGTGACCGCGCCGGTATTCAAGATCGACGAGGAACACAGCGACAGCAGCGAATGTCACCAGGCCAACGACGAGCCAACGCCCTTTCTTGCCAGCAGCATTGTGCCAATCAAGGAGGCGCAAAGACCAATAGACAAAGGCCAGCGCCAAAGAGAAAAGACCAATGGGCAGAAAAATAACCATCAGAGGATGCCCAATCATCCTCTGGACACCAGCACCAGAGAGAAGATCGGTGGACAGCATGAGGAGATAAGGAATCGCCGCCATAGTTATCAGAGATGCCGGGAGTAGGTTTGGCCGCTTGCCCAATGAGCGGCCCAGGCGCTGGAGCCAAGGCAGGCAAATCGTGACGAATCCCCAAGAAGCGCCCATCGCACCACCGACAATGATGAGCCGCCGCAACAGGATGGCGGAGGCTTCAAAGTCCTCCGGCTCGACAGGGTGAAGCCGCCAAAAATCATGGCCAGCAAGGAAGAGCGACGCCAAAATCCCCGAACCCACAACCCGCATGAATCTAAGCGCTATATCTTTCATAAATCTCGAAATCACAGTGTCTTATGGCCGTTCGCAGATTGTACGTCCATGAGTCTTTGATGACAAGAAGTGTCCTGCCAAATGCTCAGGTCAGGAAGATTTGGCTGTCAAAAGGGCAGACTCGGGGGATTACCCCCTGGGAGCGCCTGTCTTCAAGCTCAAGGAGTTCTTCGGGCAACTGCGGAATCCTGGCTCTGCGTGGCACTCAAATGGCATAGGTCTGGCATCAGTAAATAGCTACCGAAAAACAACTTACGGCTATGAAACCAGTGAGGCATGAAACCGCGATGGCAACCGCCGATGCGCCGCCTAAGAACACCTATCGAGAAATTCACGGCCTCAGCCCCGTGTTTCAAAGAGCTGTGCGAGCGGCACGTGACTTGCGCGAGGGCCCTCCGGAGAAAGTCATGACGCAATCATCCGAAGAAACAAAGATCGACGTTGAAAAAAGCGAGGATGCCTCCCAGCCAGAGGAGCTCTTCGTTTTACCCCTGCGGAATCTGCTTGTCTTTCCGGGACAGGTCATGCCGCTCAGTGTCGGTCGAGAACGTTCGGTCAAAGGCGTACGTTCAGCGCAAGATGATGGCGGCCGGCTCTTGGTCGTTGCTCAGATAGATCCAGCCGTTGAGGAACCCAAAGCGGAAGAGCTCTATGATGTCGGTTGCGAAGTGGAGATCCTTAAGTCACTACGCGTTCCCGACGGTTCAATGACTGTCATCGTTCAAGGGCTCAGTCGTTTCCAAATCGATCACATAGTCGATGCCGACGATGCTCCTCTCAAGGCTGTTGGCGAAACGATGCCCGAAGAAGAGGTCAGCTCCCTTGAGATCGACGCCTTGAGCAACAATCTTGACGTGACATTCTCTGAACTTGCGAGCCACACCTCCCACCTGACCGAAGAGCACCTCGTCATGGCTCACAACGCCGAGTCGCCCGGCGCCTTGGCTGACCTCATTGTCGCCTCTTTGCCAGTAGACTTGACTGAGAAACAGCAACTCCTAAAGACTGCAGACACAAAGGAGCGCTTAGCTGAAACCCACAAGATTCTCGTACGCGAACTTGAGGTCATGAAGCTCTCATCGAAAATCCAAGACCAAGTGCAAGGTGAAATCACTCGGGGTCAAAAAGAGTTTTACTTGCGGCAACAGCTGGAAGCGATCCGAGAAGAACTGGGAGAGACCGACGGTGATGAGAATGACATGCGCGAATTGGGTCAGCGCATCGACGATCTT
>JAJRYU010000026.1 GCA_024275615.1 Planctomycetota bacterium | reverse complement strand
CGTGGAACAACAAAGAAGGGGCCACACTCAGGGAATGCGGCGTGCAACTTCTCGCCATCGCAGGCAAACGGGCCAACAACGGCTTGCGCTGCGGCCAATGCCCCTCGACCAGCCTCTTGCGGACTACCTTGGGGCCCATGTAAGTCCGTTCCTCCCAAACTGACAACCAAGGCCGCCCCGACACACGCCCGCGCCAGCTCAAGTGCTGTTGGTCCACAATGAACAGCGTGGTGGGCATGAATAATATCCGGAGCCAAGCTAACAACCTGTCTTGCTTCGTTGTTCTCGAGAACGGTCACTTCATGCCCAAGACCGCGCAATCCTTCGGCCCAACGATTCACAGTCACCGTATTGCCTCGTGCCGTTGACTGATGAGTAGGAGTCAAAAAGACAATCTTCACTGCAATGCTCCGAACTGCACCACTCGAAATCCCCACCGTGAGAGGCTCTCGCGCAGCAAATCGGCGGTCAAGAAATCAAATTCTGAAGTGCGATTTTGGCTCATTCGAAAAGAGGTTCCGGCTCTCTTGCCTGGGTGAACCATCCACTCGCAACTCGACGGTTCGAATGTTTGTAGAGCGTCGATTGATGCCAATTTAGGATCGTTCGAAAAACGAAAACCAACGAAATAGTCTGTCGAATAGTGTCCGGATTTCTTGATCATGGCACGCATTTCCTTCGGCCCTAAGAAGGGATTCGGAAACGGTGGTTGCAAGGACTTGGGGCAGTCTTTTTCATAAGGTATGCGGATGTGAAGCGGACGGTCCTTAGGCAAAGAGTCTAATAACGCCTCCAGAACACAAGGGTACAAATGAACATGATTGTGACTGTCGAGGTGGGTAATATCAGCCCCCATGGCAGTGAGAGCCCGCCACTGGGCCTCGGCCTCTTTCTTAAGTTCGATCGGATCAAGAAACCCGCTACAGGCATGTCGCCACACATCGTTCTTCGTTTCGCAGAACAAACCGTCATCACCGACGAGCCGTGTGACGTTGGGCGCAACTGGACGCCCTTCCGTAATATTGAAATGGAGGCCAAGGGCGAGGCCAACTCTATTGGCCTCGGCGACGAAGCTCCTTGCTGTCTTGCCGTTTGCTAGAACAGTGGCGCTGGTTAGAAGACCTTCTTGGGCGGCGCGAAGAATACTATTGTCGACATGACTGTCAATACCAGCATCATCGGCATTGATCACGAGAAGTTTTTCAGGGAGTTGGCTCAAGACGATCTCTTCTTCGTTCCTTGCCAAACGCCAGCCACAAGTCCAAGACGATCGGCCGATTGCCACAAGAAAGAAGTTGACAACCGGTGCCGCTCAGCGAACAGAGGACGTAGGTTGGCGAATTCGTCGTCCTGAAACCATCTTATTTTCCAGCGCAATAGCCTGAGATCGAAATAATCGCCAAACAACGCGAAGATCCGAGGATGCGGTAAGGAATGTAGGAAAAACAGCAGCCGTCCTTCGTCCTCAAGGTGATCGACAATCTCAGGAATTGCTAACGACCAGATCTCATCGCCTTCCGGGCCACCAGCTTGACCAAGTGGCAGCTCACCACTGCCGATTAAGGCAGGCTTGTGAGGCAAGTTAGCCACAACAAACGCGAACTTCTCGTCATCGGAGATCGGCTCTGTCAGTGAACCTTGGCGCACATCAAGAGCAACATCATTGAGAACAGCATTCCTCAGACTCAGCTCAACGGCAAGATCGTCGATATCGGTGCTGCTGACCTCGGCTGACAGCTTGGCTGCCACAATGCCGAGTATCCCCGTGCCGCAGCCCAAGTCTAGAAATCGCTTCCCGGCCATCTGACTCCCAAGGCGGACGATTTCTCTTGCCACCGAATTCGTGGCGTAGTCAGACCCCAACGCCGTATCTACATCGTCAAGCTCAAGAATCTGTTGCTCCAACAAGTCACCGTGACTTCTTGGGCGGGGTCCATCAGGCAAGAGTACAGCATCATGATCCGGATCTCGAATCAAGCCCTCTGAAACTTCGAACGTGGCACCTTGGGCCCGAAGAAAAGTCAAATAGCTGTCAATGGATTCGGGCATATCTCTCATTCATGAAAATGATTCACAAGTCCGCGTTCAACTCTATCTCTGGATCTTCACCAAGGCAAAGATTGCCTCGTCCATCTCTTCCTACAAGGCCGACACAGCTTGCTATCTTAGCTTGAGACCCGAACGTCAAGGCCTAGTCTCTCGATACGCTGACCGAGATCCTCAAGCCACGGCGCTTCGAGTCGAAAGAGATTGCTCGCTTCAGGAAGCATGGGCGGGCGCGCCATGCCATAGAGCAAAACCCCAACAAGTGGAGTCTTCTCGGCGACAAGAGCCTCAAGAACTGCAAGATAAGCACGCAGGTCTTCGTCAGATGGCACGTCCTCGTCGCTCCCGAACATGCAAGTCTGAACCCATGTGGGCACCAAACGGGCCGCTATCTTCAAGTTCTTGATGTGGCTTTCGATGGTCAGCGCAACTCCATTGGTCAACCTAATGGCCTCGTCGTCGCCGCGATCAAGCTTAAACCAAACCTCACCACCCATACGCCCAAGAAGCTCCAAACCCTCTTGCACCTCTTTTCTGCCCACAAGAGACCCATTGGTGATCAGGACAATCTTGATTTTCGACGCCAGATGGAAATTGCCGATCGCCTCTTCCACAGCCTCTATGGCCGCTAAGAACTGGGGCGAAGAAGTCGACTCACCATCACCGGAGAATGCGATGTCCTTGAGTACCCGAGCACCCTCGGGGGCGTGTTTTTCCATGAAATCGCCATGCACAATGCCCTCAAGCATGGTTTGCAGTTCTGCTCTTAGAACAGGGAGGTCAATCTCTGGTCCTACGCCTCGAATCAGGTTCGGAACTTGACAGTAGATGCAACGCCAGTTGCATGCCTTGTTGGGATTGAGGTTGACACCGATCGAAACGCCGCCGGCGCGTCTTGAAACGACGGGATAGACATATCGCATCCCGGCATAGTCACGGTCGTGATCCGTTGTCGTCAGTTTCATCAAATCTCAGCAGCTTAGTCGCAAAGTGTAGGAAAGGCCCGTGTTAGTGTTTCTTGTTCTTATCTTTCTTCTTGCCACCGCCAAGCCCGTTGAGCAATCCACCCAAGGGATTGCTTTTTTTCTTTGTCTCGCCGTCTTTCTTCTTCTTGCCACCCAAGCCATTCAGGAGATTACCGAATGGATCATTCTTGTTCTTCTGGGTATCATTGTTCTTCTTTTTCTTGTTGCCTCCCAGGCCCTTGAGCAGTCCATCCAGAGGGTTTTGCGGCTTCTTGCCATCAGAATTTTTCTTATTGCCACCGCCGAGTTCCTTGAGCAGACCACCAATCCCCTTGTTCTTACCGCTCTTGTCCTTGTTGCCTCCCAGCAAGTTACCGAGGCCATCTCCGAGAAGTTTCTTGGCCCCCGCTTCAATCAACTTTGCAGGATCCGGTAATCCCGGTTCTGGTGAATCCACACTTCCTCGTAGTTTGAGCGGCAAATACCCGTCGTTGGAAAGAAGGGCCACATACCGTTGCCAATTGGTCGGATTCTGCGAAACAGGTTTGAGACCAATGTCGTAGTCAAGGCGGCCGTCAAGATATGTGGTTCCACCCATCCTGATTTTCAAAGTGCCCAAATCAGCGACGAGGCCGTTCTGATGAATTCCGCCGTCCTTGACTTGGAACCCGGTATTGATGTCTTTGATGGACATATTTGGGTTGAAGCCAAGTGCCAATCCCAGAGTATCGAGAATGGGTGAGCCAGCTATGCGCCCTTCCGCTAGGCCAAGACTGCCGATGCCGTTTAGCCGGGGTTTGATGGCGTCCCAGTTGTTTCCTTCACCATCAGCTGTCAGATCTAGGTCAACAAAACCCTCAGCCGTGACACCGATTCCGGCAAAGAGCGGTATGACTCGAGCGATTGCCGGTTGCCACTCTTTCACCAATTTGACTCTTTTCATTTCTGCGGCGGTCTTGAAGGTTGTTTCGTCGCCAGTCAAATCGATCTCTCCAGTCAATTTGACTGTGCCTTCGTTCAGTTTCCCGGAACCCTGAGTGATCTTCCCGCGTCCTTCTTTCATGTCGCCCTTAACAACAAGATCAGAAACGCTGAAACCTTGAGACTTGAGCGAAGGAATGCTCATCTCCATGCTGCCTGATGCGTTCTTACAATCGCTGCCATTGGGGGACAGCTCAAAAGCGATCGGCCCTTTGCCGCTGCCAGTTGCGTTGGCGTCGAAGAGCCTGAGCCAACGCGCACTCAATTCTGAGTAGTCGGCTACGCCATCAATTCGAATGAGGCGCAGACCACCTTTCTTGCCATAGTCCACCACACCCTTGCCAGAAAAACCTGCCAGTTCCAAGCGACTAAAGTTGATACTATAGTCGCCCCGTTCTTGATCTGCCTTACCATCAAAGGCGACCTGAACGTCGCCGCCTTGAACTGGTGGGCCGTTCCCGCCGATGGTTCTGACGCCACGCATTGACAATTGGCCACTGAGTGCGCCTGTGGTCTTGTTCCACTCTCCGCGACTTTGAATTTTGGGCAACACTAAGCCGATGCCATCCCCGCGACGGTAGGTGAATTGTTCGCCATTGACGAGGAGGCGCCACTCATCGGCAGTTCTGCCGATACGCGCCGAGAATTTACCTTTGGTTGCCGGTCCTTTGATGGTGGCATCTTGAATTCCCAATTCGTCTTTGCCGAGATTGGCGAGGAAATCGAAGTTGACCCGACCTTGTCCTCGAGAGTCTGTGAATGGAGCGAGAAACTGTTCCAGATCACAGCTTCCCTTGATTCCCGCCTGGCCCAAGGCGCCGAACGCGGCACTTTCACTGCTGGCGAGAGAAGACTTCATCTGGATCTGCCACATGTTGCTCTTCGTGTCGAGATCAATCTTCTTGGGCTCTTCAGGGCTCTTCGGCAAGGTCATTTTCATGGTCAAATTGGTCTTGCCACAATCGTAGGCCTTGTCTTCCAAGGGACCACCCGTGAGCCTTAGCGCATCGATATCAACATTCACGACTGTGGGAGATGTAGTTATATCGGCTGGCACAACACCCATGATACGGACTGCCCCACGCAAGTCCGGGAGTCCATCAAAGAACTTCGACCAAATTGCCAAGTCAGTGTTGGCATCCATTTTGATGCCCTGGCCCAGCGTTTCTCCCAAACCATAGGTGCCACTCAGGCCAAGTTTGCCCCCGGGAATCTCGAAACTGCCTCCCGCGAGTGTGATCACTTGATTGGTGGCCAAAGTGACTTCCAGACTTCCAGCACCGCATGGCACGGGTTTGATTTGCTTGGGCAAGCCTACAACTTCCGCCCCCTTGAGATTCAGACCAGCTCGAAGAGTCTTCTTGCCATCGGAATCCATGCCAAACCCACTGTTGCAACTGGCAGATTTCGCCGACAAACCGGCGACCCCAGTCTTGGCGACGAGATTCTGCCATGTCGTCGAACCCTCGACTTTCACCACACCGTTGGGACCGTAGGTAAATTTCTGCGAGGTGGACAACTCTCCAGCCAATGAGGACAAAAATTGAGTCAATGACGGGGCAAGATCGCTCAGATCGAGGTTCGCCACATTGATCGTGCCGCTGGCAGTCATCGCATCAGATTTCCTTAGTCTCTTGTCATCAAAGACTTGGCAAGCGATATCCGCAGTTAGCCCGTAAGGCCCCGACAATTTGACGGTGACATCTTTGCCTCTTTCGGCGACTAATTTCATGTTCATGCCAGTAAAGTCCAGGGGTCGATCCAGCTGCGGGTCGCCGTAGATGAAGCGCAGATTGCGCAGTTCCGCTTGCACCAAGAATTGCGGAAGTTCTCCTAGGTCCCCTTGGGGTTTCTCCGTTGCCGACTTCCTCTTCTTGGCGATATCTTGCCAATCGATACCGTCTTCTGTTCGCTTGACGCGAATCGTCACGTCTTCAGCGACAATGTCTTCGACGATCAATCGTCCGGAAAATACGTCACTCAGACTCGGCGCGGTGGAAAGCGAACCGATGGACAAAGCCGGCTCCGACTCTCCGGGCCTTGTCAGCGTAAATCCACCGATTTTTGTGCCGCTAAACCAGCCGAAGGAGAAATCCTCCATGACGACACGCCCGTCCACTGATTCCTCCATGGAGTCGACTATCTTGCCCTTTATAAAACCAGAAAAAAGGGTGGGCGCCAAAGCGACAAAAGCGATGACAATCACGATGAGAATGAGGAGAAGTCGAATCAGACGGCCGAGAAGGGATTTTTTCGGTGTATCTTGGGTCATGACGATCATTTCCATGGTTCAGGAGTTGGGAAGACCATGATAAGAAACTTGAGCGGCCCTGAGTGACTTTTTCTGCGACTTCCAGACATCTTGGTCAAATCTCAACGTACTGTAGACTTGCGGAGCAGGTGTCACCCAAAAATTGGGTTGAGACACAAAAAAGAAGAAACGAACTGGGGTACAGGTACCTGATGATACGTTCGTTTTTCGGACGTCCAGCAAAAACAAAAGGCTTTTCTTTCATGTCGGAACAGGAAAACGACGGTGCGGAAGTTAATTCAACCGCCCCAGACCGTCAGAACCAACTTGGAGAGACAAATTCTTCGAATCAGCCATCAAAGGCCATTGTCGACGATGAGTCTCCCGAAGAAGAGGTGGTCGAAGTCACACTCGATCTGGAATACGATCGCGTTGTCAACTTTGCCATGCAGCAAAACGCTGTACCGATTATCAAGAGACTCCGGCTGGTAAACGGCCCGGCTCAATTGACTAACGTCGTAATCGGCTCTCTTCTCACTGACAATTTTTCGGCGCCTTCGGAGTTTCGTTTTGATCGGGTGGCAAGAGCAGGCGAGTTGCAGCTCAATCAGATAGATCTCCGGCTCAACCCCAAGACTTTGGCCCAGCAGAAAGAGAGGGAAAAGCTTGAGATCAAGATCAAGGTGAGTTGCCAAGAATTCGCCGCACGCACTTTCACGTTTCCCATTGAGATCTTAGCAGTTAACGAATGGCCCGGAATCAACACCCTCCCGGAGATTCTCGCCGCCTTTGTGTTTCCCAACAGCGAAGTGGTCACCGCTATTCTCGCCAAGGCCTTGCGGATTCATGAAGAACGTGTTGCCAGCCCGGTCTTTGATGGCTACCAAAATAACGACGTCGCTGGTGTCGTTGCTCAAGTCCGGTCGATCTACGAAGCCTTGGCCCTCGAAGGTTTGGGTTACGTTGGAGGACCTCCTAGCTTCGAAGAGCAAGGTCAAAAAGTACGGCTGCCAGAAGATATTATCCGGCATCGGTTGGGTAACTGCCTAGATCTCACGCTCTTGACGGCCGCAGTCTTCGAACAGGCCGGCCTTTCCCCGGTCGTCTTCATTCTCAAGGGCCATGCGCTTTGCGGCGTCTGGACCTCCAACCACTGTTTTGCCGAACCAACAGTGGATGATGTCGCGACCTTGAGAAAACGCATCGACGTCGAAGACATCATTGTCTTGGAGACAACTCTTCTAACTCAACGTCCCTTGGTGCCTTTTCACGTCGCCCGCAGCGATGGGCGGCAACATTTGGACAAAGACGGAGAATTCTTGGTCGCCATCGACATTCAGGCATCTCGAAAATTGAAGATTCGCCCCATGTCCTTGCGACTTGACACCGCTTCACAGGTCAACGATGAGCTGGGGTCTGCGACGGCACGTATTTCTCCGGCTGACCTCGCCGCACTCAACGCTGCAGACGACTCTAAGACTGAAATATTCAGGACCCCAGCCGTCGAACACATTGAGGCGGACGCCGGCAATCATGCTGAACGTTCTCGGATCGATCGTTGGCAGCGCAAATTGCTCGACCTATCGCTGCGCAATCGCCTCCTCAATTTCCGCGACACAAAAAAGAATCTGCGGCTTCTCATCCCAGATCCAGCGGCCTTTGACAATGCTCTGGAATCAAACATCGTTTTTGGTCTGCGAGGGCGCCCCGCCCTGAACGACGCCTCATCGCCCCGAGATCTCGATGTCCACAAGGAGAGGACTCACAACGATGCAATAGAAGAGTTTCTTGTCGCTGACTTGGAAGCGCACATTGTTCATGCCGACGTGAGTAGCCAAGAAGTCGAATCGCGTCTTTTGGACCTGTATCGAGCCAGCAAGAATTCCCTCGAAGAAACTGGCGCCAATTCTCTTTATCTCGCTTTGGGTTTTCTAACTTGGTTTGAGACAGAAGACAGCCGTATCGACCGCCATGCCCCGATCATCTTGATTCCCATGGAATTGACGCGGAAGTCGGTCCAAGATGGTTTCCGGCTACGTCGAGGCGACGATGATGCCCGCATGAACACCACTCTTCTGGAAAAGCTCAAGCAGGACTTCGACATTGCCACAGACTCACTTCAGGATCTCCCTGAAGATGAGAACGGAATCGACGTCGACTTGGTTCTCAAGAATTTCCGCAAGGCCATCATGGATGTCCCTCGTTGGGATATACGCGCTGACGCGGCTATCGGCTTGTTTTCTTTCAACAAGTTCCTCATGTGGATGGACTTGGAAGAACATACAGAACAACTCACCGCCAGCAAAGTTGTTGGGCACCTCGTCAACAGTCCAGGTTCAAGCTTCGAAGGTGACGCAGAATTCCCTGAACCTTCCGATCTCGACGAGGTTTTGCCACGTAGTCAGAATCTCTGCCCGTTGGACGCTGACTCCTCTCAACTTCGGGCCATCATCGCTGCTGAGCAAGGACGTACATTTGTTCTCCAAGGTCCTCCCGGGACTGGCAAGTCGCAGACCATTACCAATCTGATTGCACATAGCCTAGCTCAAGGCAAACGTGTTCTCTTCGTCGCTGAAAAAATGGCCGCGCTCAACGTTGTCCACTCCCGGCTAAGTCGAATTGGCCTGGCGTCATCATGCTTGGAACTGCACTCCAACAAAACGAGCAAGCGTCATGTTTTGGCACAGTTGGAAGAAGCAATCGCCGTGACGAAGACCAAGGATGTCAGTGAGTGGGATGCCCTCGCCGAAGAACTCACGGCGCGCCGAAACGAGCTAAACGCCTATGTCTCCGAAGTACATACGCGCTACGCACCAGGCCTCAGCATCTATCAAGCGACATCGCGGCTCGCTGGCCGCAAGATGGAACAATCGGTTGACCTAGAAATCGCGACGAATCACGAGATACAACGCTCCGAACTTGACGAATTGCAAGATCTCGCTGACGCTCTGGGGACAGCTTCAGAGCGGACGGCTCCAGTTTCGAGACACCCCCTCAGGAGCATGCGGGTTCAGGAATGGAGTCCAAAACTAAGGAGTCGACTCGAAGAAGCCGGGCAGGCGATCCTCAGCGCGAGTCTCAAGTTGAGGGCAGCACGTCTTGATCTGAATGCAATCCTCGGCCTACCCGTGAGTGGAACAAGCGACTCCGCTTTCCAGCTTGAGGCACTCGGACAATTAGCAAACCTGCTGTTGCAAAACGCCGGAACCACACGCGCCCTTCTTTCTGAACCGGGTTGGACAGCAATCGAAGAGACCCTCAATGAGAGCATTCGGCGAGGCCAGGCGTTAGAGATTCTTCGCCACAAAGTGGAAAACAAGTACACGGACGAGCTGTTAGCAACAGATGTTGCACCCTGGATACTATCGCTGCAAAAAGCTCGTTCCTCAATTCCTCCCTTTTCATGGCTCAAGATATTCTTCACCAAACGAGCTCTGCGCCCGTTCGCACGCTCTCCTCTACCCGATACGGACTCCCTCGTTATTGATCTCAGTCGGATCCAGAAAGTCAGAGCTGAAGTCCGTCATTTAAACGAGATGAGCGATCAAGCGAAGCGCTTCTTCGGGCATCATTGGCGCGGCGCGTCCAGCGACTGGGATGTTCTGAATAAAATCCTCGCATGGAGCAAGACATTCAGAGCCATCGTCAGTGAATTGACGGCCACGCCAGAATGGGTAGCTTCAGGATTCCGCGAAAGAGTCTTGGCTCTTGCCGTTGAGGAGAGTGACCAGTTCAATCATCAATCCAACGTACGATCAAGCATTGAGGAATACGTAAAAGTCCATCACCAACTGGACTTGCGTCTTGAAGCTTTCGATGACTTAGCTGAACTAGATCGTGAAATTGCGTTTGGCGGCCGGACCGACGAAGGATTTCTGCAGACACTTGAGTCAACGATTGCCCAACAAACGAGGGGGTTAGGAAGTCTCAGAGAGTGGTGCCATTGGTGCCGCTTGATCGCTAAAGCTAATCAGAAGGGACTGAAAAATCTTGCCGATGCCCTCGCGGGAGAGACAATCAAACCAAACGATGCGGCCCACGTGTTCGAGAAGAGTTTCCTCGAAGGCTGGTTGGAGGCGAAACTTGAGTCCTCCGATCTGTTGCGCCGCTTCAACAGCCGTGACCACGAGCGCAAGATCCGCTCCTTTGCAGATCTCGATGAAAAGCTCCTTGCCCTTAGCTCCGATGTGATCAGGGCCCGTATCAACTCCCATCTTCCCGGTTTCTCCAAAGAAGCTTCTTCAAAGTCGGAAGTCGGGATCTTGCAGCGCCAACTCAAGCTAAAACGCAGACACATGCCGATCCGCAAGCTATTTGCAGCGCTTCCCGATCTACTTCCACGCCTCAAACCTTGTCTGCTCATGAGCCCACTCAGTGTCGCTCAATACTTGAGCGTCGACTATCCCCGAGCAGACATCGTTGTGTTTGATGAAGCATCACAGATCCCAGTATGGGACGCCATTGGTGCTTTGGCCCGTGGCGCTTCGGCTGTCGTCGTTGGTGACTCCAAATAGCTCCCGCCGACGAGTTTCTTTCGAAGTCAAAATGACAATGAAGATGAAGGGAATGAAGACCTTGTTGAGGAGGTTGAGAGCATACTCGATGAGTGCGAAGCCGGAGGCCTGACATCCCTCAAACTTTCTTGGCACTACAGGTCGCGGCATGAAGACTTGATCGCGTTCAGCAATCATCACTACTACAACAACCGTCTTATGACGTTCCCATCGTCAGGCGCTAGCGATCAAGGAATGGGAGTCCAACTCCGTTCATTAGAGAATGGCGTCTATGACCGCTCCAAGACTCGTACCAATGATTTGGAAGCCCAGGCCGTCGTCGACGAAGTTCTCACGCGGTTAACTGCGGAAGGCCCCCCAGAGGAAAAAGACACCATCGGAGTCGTTGCCTTTAGCCGCGCCCAGCAAACAAAAATTGAAGATCTACTCGATATCGCACGCCGAGATCATCCCCAGATTGAATGTCATTTCCAAGATGGCACCCGAGAACCAGTCTTCGTCAAGAACCTCGAAAACGTCCAAGGTGACGAAAGAGACATTATCCTCTTCTCGATCTGCTACGGCCCAGACGAAGATGGCAAGGTTTCGATGAACTTTGGACCGCTCAACCGCGAAGGTGGGGAACGAAGACTCAATGTGGCTATCACCCGTGCCAGAAAACAACTCGTGGTCTTCTCAACTCTACGCCCCGAACACATCGATCTTTCGCGCAGTCGCGCCTTGGGAGTCTCACACCTAAAGTCTTTTCTGGACTACGCGCAAAGAGGTCCCATCGCACTTCCCACAAACGTTACGGAAGCAGCAGAAAGAGAATTTAAATCCCCTCTCGTCGACGCCATCGCCGAGGCTTTGCAACTTGCGGGTTATGAAACGTCGACCCATGTCGGAACTTCTGGGCACCCCATCGATGTCGCCATTCATGACCCGGAACAAGAAGGAAAGTACTTACTTGGAATTGAATGTGACGGCACGAACTACCGTAACGCGGCTACGGCACGAGATCGTGATCGCCTTCGGCCCGCCGTCTTGCAAGGCCTAGGGTGGAAACTTTATCGCGTTTGGTCGGGCGACTGGCTTGAAGATCCAGAGCGGGAATTGGAGCGAATCTTGTCTCATATGGGAACTGCCAACAAACAAACAACACAAGAGGCAACGCCACGACATTCTGAGCCTGAAACATCGATGGAAACTGATTTCGAAGATAGTCCCGCTACCTCCGATGAAGAAGAAGGCGAAGAACTGTTCTTAAAGCTCGTCGAAAAAGTAGAAATCTACCGACCAAGCGTGGTTGAAGAAATGGCTGGTGGGCCGACCGCGCTCTACGACGAACGACTTGCTGGCCAAATCCAAACACGCATCAAGACCATTCTGTCTGTCGAAGCCCCCATCTCGCTTTCACTCTTGTGCCGAAGGCTCATGGCTCGCTTTGACATCGACCGCTTGACGAACAAGGTCAAGGAGCGAGTCAGAGTCCTTGTGGACAACTTGCCCAGCGCAGAGCGCCCGGATGAATTTGATAGTGTGTTCTTCCAAAAAGGAACATCACCAGACACCTACCGTATCTTCCGTACCGCTGCTTTGGGTGAAATCCCGCGACAAGCCGACGACATTCACCCCATCGAAGTGGCCAACGCGGCTCGGCGCGTCCTTAAGGAGCAGATCGCCCTGCCCATGGCGGATTTACCCAAAGAAACCGCTCGCATGCTGGGTTTCCCACGCTTGGGCTCACGAGTGCGGGCTGCGATGAAAAAAGGAATTGAAGAAATGGTGGGCCGCGGCTGGGCAATCGTCGACAATGATTATGTACGACTGCCACGATCCTATCCTGACCTGGATGACCAATGACTGATGACTCTGTCAACTTGCGTGTGCTACTAGTTGGTTCGACGGCGTTCTGTGAGTCTGCTGATGCCGCCATCAGGGCCGCTAGTCGCGACGCCATCACCATCACAACACGAGAGACACTGAGTGACCTCGATCAGTGGGACCAAGACTTGGTGCTTTTTCGGCTTTCATCCAAGGAACCGGAGTTTCTTGAGACCATGCTTGAGTTCTTGTCCGCGGAATCCCGAGCTGAAGCCGTTGTTGTTGTCGGCAGCGGCGAAGAAGATCTTGGTATCGGTGCGGTTGCGCGCGGAGCCATGGACTTCATTGTCGACGAGGACGCTGAATACGGTCATATTGAGCGTTTCGCAAGTCAAGGTCGCCGTCGCAACCGAAAACCGAACTTGGATTCATTTGCGACCTTCGATGCTTTCACCACTTATTGCCAACCCATCGTTGACATTGTCGCGATGACCGCTATCGGCTGGGAGTTCTTGAGCCGCGGCCCGGCTGGCCCCCTCAATCAACCTACTCGGTTCTTTCGTTGGGGCATAAAGAACGATCGCCTGGTTGAATTCGATCTGTTGTGCTTGGATGCTGGAATTGAGGCTGCACGTCAAAGTTCATGTCAAGGCCGGCTACACTTCAATCTTTTTCCTCAATCACTGAGGACAGATGCGATTTGGGAACGTCTCGACGCATTAAGAGAACTCACTTGCGAACCCGTTTGCCTTGAGGTTAGCGAGACCACATTGACGGATGAGCGAATAGATATCATACAAGAACGCAAGACCCTTGCGGATATGAGAATTGAGTTAGCGATCGACGACATCGGATTCCAGGCCCGAGGATTTGGCCTCGTGCGACAATTACGTCCTGACGTTCTCAAACTTGACCGACGGATTACAGAAGGTCTTCTCCGTCACCAATCGAAACGAGATATTTTGGCATCTTCTTTGACATTGGGAGAATCTTTGGGCGCCATCGTTATAGTAGAAGGAGTGGAGTTAGAAAGTGAACTCCACATCTTGCGAGAATTCGGAGTCCGCTACGCACAGGGATTCTATTGGGGTAAGCCGACCTTGCCGGACCAAGCCGTGAGGAGCTTGAGGTTTGGTGGGTCAAGACAGGAGCAGTCATGAGTATTCTGGCAGCCGACATTGGCGGAACGAACCTTCGCTTGGCCATCTACGATGATGAAGCCGAAAACCGCCTCCATGATGCGGTCGTTTTGACACAAGAAACGTCTGATCCTGGTCTGACAATTCGAGCTTTCCTCGATCAAGCCGAATCAAGCGGCATTCCGTTTCCCCACGCCGCTGCCATGGGCTTGGCAGGTCCCATCAACAATGGAGTTTGCCGCGGCACAAATCTGCCCTGGAATATCGACGAACAAGAAATGCGTTCGGCTTTGGGCATCGAACAACTCCGTTTGGTGAACGACTTCACAGCGTTAGCCCGGGCAGTTCCTTCTTTGGGCAAGAATGATCTACTTAGCATCCAAGAAGGCCAGTCAGATGAATGGGGTCCGATTCTCCTTCTGGGTCCGGGAACCGGTTTGGGCGTCGCCTACCTTTTGCCCGACCCTGGTTGTGCTGGGGGCTATCGCATTCAGCATTCAGAAGGTGGCCATGCCAGTTTTGCTCCCCGTTCTGCCCGTGAAGTCGAGCTTCTCAAGTTCATGCAAGAACGATTCGATCGCGTTTCCAATGAACGCCTGTTGTCAGGAGCTGGCTTGACCGCAATCACAGTATTCACCGCCCAAGAATACCTCCATGATGGCGATCTCGCCCACGAACTTGAGGCCATCGTTGCGGGTGAGCAAGAAGATGCCGCCAGCCTCATCAGCGACCGCGCATTCAATCAAGACGATGCCATCTGCCAACGAGCGATCACAACGTTCTTCGACATCTTAGGAGCGGTCGCCGGCGATTTGGCACTTGTTCTCATGGCCACAGGTGGCATTTACATCGGTGGTGGGATGGTTCCCAGGCTACTGCCCGCGTTCGACGCCAAACGATTCCGATCGAACTTGGAAGCCAAGGGTAGGTTTATCGATTTCTTGGAGAAGCTCCCCGTCTCTCTCATTCGTCATCCTGACTCCGGCCTTTCTGGTGCCGCCCACTTGGCTCGCGATCTCCACCGAGCCACGATGGTCTGACAGTGTCAGGATGCTGGTTTGTTCGTCACCGCTGAAGCGGGGCCTCGCATATTGAAGATTTCGCCTCAAGGTGGCGAACGAACCTAAATAAGCAGACCGATGAAGCCGTCACTTCTTGCCTTCATGCCACCAGGGAATGATCCAAGGGCGATCTTCGCTGGCACCACAAGCAAAATGGCTACCGCTGAGAAAAGAATCTCCCATGAGACCTTGAAGGTTTTCCGGTTGCAAGACGTCTTTGGGGCGACCAGCGGCGCAAACACGACCATCTTCAAGCAAGACGATGCGTTCAGCAAACTGGCTGGCTAAGTTCAAGTCGTGAGTGACGACAACAACGGCACAACCTGATTGAGCCAAATCTGATAATTTCTTGAACGCCCACAATTGATGCCGGCCATCCAAAGCCGCAGTTGGCTCGTCAACCAGCAGGATGTCTGTTTCTTGGGCCAACGCCCGGGCGAAAAGAGCGCGCTGCCTTTCACCGCCAGAAAGTTCATCCAAGGCGCGATCAGTAAGATCTTCCAGTTCGCTTGTCGCCAGGGACGCGGCAACTGCCGCCTCATCCTTGGCACTCATGCTGTGCCAAGATGGACGATGAACGTAGCGTCCTTGGGTGACAAATTCGGTCACCGTCATGCCAGAAAGGAAGCGCAGAGTCTGGGGCAGAACGGCAATCTTCTTGGCTCTTTCCTTGGGCACCATGGCACTCAGTGGCTGACCAAGAACGTGAACTTGACCCGCAAGAGGTGAAAGCAAACCCGCAAGCCCCTTGACCAAAGTACTTTTCCCGGCACCGTTTCTGCCGATGATCGCCACCAGGCTGCCGCCAGCGACCTCGAGCTGAACATCCGCAATCACGGGCTCTGTGTGGTATCCCAAAGTCAAATTTTGCGCGGCAAGATGGGCTACCATGATCGCAATGAACCTCTCTTACGAACCAGTAACAAGAGAAAAAAAGGACCGCCGACGAGAGAAGTCATGACGCCGGGCTGAAACGCCGCGTCTTTCAGGAGAGCACCTTGAATAAATTCAACGGCAGTAAGGAAGAACGCGCCGGCAATGATGGAAAACGGTAGAAGCTGGCGATGGCTGGTGCCAAAAATCAGACGCACCAAATGTGGCACCACCAAACCGACAAAACCGATCTGTCCGGCAACAGCAACGGCCGTGGCCGCCATGAGGGCAGCAATGGAAATGGCCAAAAACTTCGTCCTGCCCGTTGCCACTCCCAACGATCTGGCGTCGTCTTCGCCGCCAGCGAAGAGGTCAAGCTCAGTTGCCAGGCGAGGGATCGCCAAGCTACCCACCAGGACAACCGCCCAAACGAGAAAGACATGAGTGCCGTTCTTGTCGTCCAAGTTGCCAAAGGTCCAAGAAAAAATGGCGCGCGACACCTCATAGTCTTTGAGGGCATAGGAGTGAATCGCGGACAGAAGCCCGGCAAGGCAAGCATTGACGGCAATACCCGTCAGCAACAGCGAAGGAATCGAAACCCGCCCCCGCTCACTGGCAAGCAAGACAACGATCCCGACACTGATGAAAGAACCCGCGAATGACGCCAAGAGGATGCCAAAGGACGAAACCTCGAATCCAGTCGCCAAGGAGAAGGTCGGGAGGAGGCCACCCAAGAAGAGGATTGTGAGCGCCGCGCCCAAGCTGGCTCCTGCTGTGACTCCGATAATTGAAGGCGCCGCCAGTCCATTGCGAAATGTACCCTGAAGGAGAGCCCCTGCATAGGCAAGGGCTGAACCAACGCCGGCCGTGGTCAGAACTCGCCACAATCGCAATTCGATGCTCGACTGAGTCTTCCATGAAATGCCGCGGTCCATGCCAAACGACTGCAAAACACCGTCGATTGCGGTGCCGATACCGTAGGTCGCCGGAGTGCGCCCCCAAATCAAGGACGCCACAATGATCCCGAAGAGTCCCAAGATCAGGACCAAGAGGATCGCTTGGTGAGTCGTTTTTCTTCCGGCCTTGCTCAATGTTGATCTCGTTTTTTCTCGGCCTCAAGCCAAAGATCATGGAGGACCGCCGCTGCTGTGATCATCTCTTGTGAGCTTGCCGACATGAGATTGGCAGGCAAGCGTAAGATCGAGCCGGTCTTGACGGCGCGGAGAGCGGCAGTGAGCTTGTTAGCCAAGAGAGTCTGTTCCGTCGTTGTCACACCACCCTCAGCATTCGCCGTTAAGATAATGTAGTCGGGATCCAGTTGGATCAGGTCCTCAAAACTCATGGAGAATGCACCATCTTCTCGGTTGAGCTCGACGGCGGCGTTCTTGAGGCCGGCGCTCTTGATGACAAAATCGATGGAGAGTCCTTCCCCAGCTCCCCAACCACCTGTCCCAAAATTCGTGTAGGAAAGAACACGAAGGCGATCGAAATTGCTTGGTGAAAGAGCGACTTTCTCTGCCAACTTCTTGAGGCGAACACGTTGTTTGGCAAGGACACCAGCGACCAAATCCGAGCGCCCGACCGCCTCACCAATGGACCGAATCGCATCTTCCAGACCTGACCAATCGTGTCGAGCTTCCAAAGACAGAACTTGGATGCCAAATTTTTTGATCTGCGACTTGGTGTCAGCGGAAATGAAAGGACTCACAATCACAAGGTTTGGTTCTCGTTCGATGACGGTTTCAGCGATAAACCGGTCGTAGCTCGGCAAGGCCTTGAAGCGCTCGTCACCCATGGCGATCCGTGAATACACCAGAGCTTGGGAAGGAATGGCTACAAGATCTGACGGCTCAACGAACAAACTCAGGATATCCACTTGATCCGAACTCGTCGGCAAAATGCGCAAGGCCTCTGAAGGGACCACGGGCCGCTCCTGGCTCCCAGCCTGGAGTTTCAGAAGAGCAATGACTGCCATCAAGCAAAGTGAGGCGATCGTACTGAGTGTTTGAAATCGTTTCATTGCCCAATGATGTATCTATGAGAAAGTCTTGAGTACAAAAAACTGACAATCGTGAGCATCACTTGTCAGATAGAGCTCGCAGTTTCTTGAGACCAGCCAACATCGCTTGAATATAGGCATCTTGGGCCTCAAGGGCTTTCGTCAACCAAAAGGGCTGGCGATCGGGAGATTTCAGTTTGAGATATTCTCCCCTCCCTTGCTTGTAACAACTCACAGCCGATGTGTAACAGGAGATCATTTCATCCAAAGAAGTCTCCCGACCCGGTTTGTTTGTCCAAACGTGACCACGAAGCGTCCATGTTTCAGCCATGGCTCGCACTGCAATGATCGATTTCGGACTTTGCGCCAACATTTTCTTGGCGAGTTCGAAACTCTCCTCCGTCGTCGTGTGTGCTTCTTTTTTCCTGTCCAAGGCGCTTAGAGTTGTGGCCACCCGTCCCAAAGCGATTTGTAACCGACTCTGATGGTCGAGAGATTCCGGTGAGAGCCTAATAATCTGCTGGGCGATCAAGACGTTTTCTTGAGCAAATCCGAGCGATTGCTCCAGGTCTTTCTCGGCGACAGCGACCAAGGTACCGCAGCGTTCAAGAACAGTAGCGATATTCTCCAAGCGACTGACGTTCTCTTGATCGCCCTTCGCCAGCTTCCTCCG
>JAJRYU010000336.1 GCA_024275615.1 Planctomycetota bacterium | reverse complement strand
GTGAATCTCGCTGGCGAGAGAGTCAACACCATTGTGCGCAATATGGCGAAGAAGTCCTTAGAAGCCCAAAAGTTGGTCGGCCTCATTGGCGGCGATCACGCTTCGCCTTTTGGTTTGATCGAAGAGCTGTCTTTGAGGCACAAAGGTATGGGCATCCTCCATTTCGATGCCCACCATGATTTGCGTGATGGCTACCAAGGCATGACTTGGTCTCATGCATCCATCATGTTCAATGTGATGACCCAGTTCTGCGGCATCAAAAAGTTAGTGCAGGTGGGTGTGCGCGACTTCTCGGCAGAAGAAAAAGAGATGGCCGGCGATTCTGAGGGCAGGATCGTAGCGCACTACGACCACGATCTTGCACGCGCCCGTTTTAGCGGTGTACCTTTCGACGAACTTGCCAGAAAAATTGTCGAATCGTTGCCCCAAGACGTCTACGTCTCTTTTGACATTGACGGCCTGGATCCCAAACTCTGTCCCAACACCGGCACGCCCGTTCCTGGCGGGCTTGATTTCAATGAGGCCAATCGCATCCTCTCCTTGGTTGTTGAAAGTGGCCGCAAAATTATCGGTTTTGATCTCAGTGAAGTGGCACCCGGCCCCGACGAATGGGATGCCAACGTCGGCGCGCGCATCCTTTACAAGCTCATTGGCCACATGCTCCAAAGTCAACCCTAGGCACCTGTAGGCGGATCTCCGCTCGGGACTATTCGTCACGGCGACGAGATTTGGGCCAGCAGCAGGCCCATTCGGTGAATACCCGGGGTGCATTCACAAGTAGGTGCCATTTCCAAGCTTAGAAAGGCACTGTAAAACATGTGCCCAGCACCCAAGGTGCGGTCACCTCCTTGTCAAGAAGGACGGCGTGCTGCTTAGGGATTCGTCTTCAGGCCCCGACCCGGTTCCACTGCGTGGGTTACAATTTGTTGAGCCCTTAACACGCCCAGCATTTCTTCTTTACAGAGCGCCACAGGTCCTTACGATGGCGAATGTTACATCCCTGCTATGGGCAGGAGGCGATTGATGACTTACGCAGTGAGATACGGTCGATGAGAACCAATGCACCCGGCAATTTCAGTTGTGAGATCTATCTCAAGTCTTGGGAACTTGGCTTCCGAGAAGGGACGACCAAGCTGCACATAGACAGTTGCTATTTCTGCAACCCTATTGTCCACGGCGGTACAGAGGATTTCCCACTCTCGGTTGAAGAACAAGCCAAACTCAACATCGCTGACCGCAAACGCAAAAGCCGCCGCCTCTTTTTCCGCCACACGGCCACGGCCGCCGGCATCGTCGGCCTCACCGCTCTCGGCTTCAACCAATTCCGCGACACGGAGTCGGTGGTGCCGACTTCGAGTGTAGATGCTGAGATCGCGAATGACTTTACGCGATACGATTCTCGTTACGCGACTCTCGGCAGACCCAAAATTGAATCAATCTTGGCCAATCATCCGACGACCCAAAAGGTGCGAGTTCTTGAGTGGATTCAAGTTCGTGGCCACTCCGGAATGTACGATCTCATTTGCCGCTCTCTTGCCAACAGGGATCTAAGAGTGAGCATGGCCGCCTATGTCTTCTTGCGCAGAATTGCGCCCGCGGCCCTCAAGGGACATTTGCACATTGTTGAATGGGCAATTCCACAGATCAAGAGCCAGGATTTCTTGAATGTAGTTTTGAACCTAGCGGCAGAAATTGAGTCTTCATGATTTCTCTCAACGGTCCTCAGTTTGTAGAGGCCGGATCGACGGTGTGCCTCACTGCTTCCAATGTTGGCGCAGGGTTTAGCGCCACCTCAAGTTCTTCTGGCAGCACCGTGAGCTTGACGGTGAAAATCGATCCCGTTACTCATGTCGCGACGATTTGTTTTACAGCACCCAATTCCGGTGCCGGAGTTGTCGTTCATGTTGCAGACAATGCTGGGCCTAAGGGAACGAGCTATACCGTGATCAGTCGGTGATCGACGTTTCTTAATTTTTTGTTCTCGTTGGTCCATTCGCTCACACGACGACGACACAAATGGAAGCCCATCATCCGTCGGGCGAGATCCACTGAACCGCTCAACCAGCCTCAACACGGCCCCAACCAAGCCAACCCCCTAAATATTGTACCAATCTCCCGCGGTCAAAACCCCGATACCAAAGCAAGCCGCGTTCAGTAAAAACACAGCCACGGCTGTCAGCGCCAGCCCTTTCATGAATTGCCCGGATGCGCTTCGAAACTTCGCGGCGACCAAAGCCGGAACCACGTAGCCCAATTGAACGACGCCGATAAAGAAGAGCAAGAACGGCTCCACTACTCCCAACAGAATGATGAAGACAACGTGAATGAGAATTCCGACGAAAAGTCCCTTCCTCACTTGGAGTTTGGCCTCGTTGATGTCTTCGCCGTAGTTGTCTTCTTGTTCTTTCATGACTTCACTCCCGTCTTGCCAATCAAGGGCTTCAATACTGATTCTTCGAGATCACCACGGTAAAACAGGTTATAGGTGTCAAAGGGAATCAACCGCAGATCTTCCGGTTTTACAATGTGTACACAACTCTTCTTGACCGACCGCACGTCAAAATCGTGAGCGTCCATGAACTGCATGATAATGACTCGAAAAAGGTTGTCGTAACCCATGGACGACGGCAGGCTCATTTTCGGCAAGCAGCACAGAAGGCTCTTCAGACTTTCAAAGCCGCTCTTCGGCGAATGTGCCGTCGAAAAAGCGTCAAAGATCTTGCCTTTCAGCTCTTTGTCTTTCTCAAAAGAAATGGTGTTTCTCCCGCCTTCAATCAAGACCTTGGGGTCGATCATGCCGGTGAGGGCTATGAGCTTATTGTCCTTCTTTATCGCATAGGCCATGGCCAGCGCATCAGGATGACAAGGGACAGGGATGATGTCTTCTGCCCGAAACAAATCTGTTTGCTCCAAGATCTTTCTTCGCACTTCACTGAGCGTGAGTCTATCTGTCTTCGTGTCGTAGCCGACATTGCGCCCCGCATCTTGGATAGGTTGCAAAGTCACTCCACGGATACAGCTTTGTTGAG
>JAJRYU010000335.1 GCA_024275615.1 Planctomycetota bacterium | reverse complement strand
TTGCTTTGTCGCTCGAATCCACCGATGGGCGCTCGGTGACGAAGGGTTTTTGGTTCAACACCAGCGGCGGCGTCTTTCCACCGGAACGCGCCTACCTGCTTCCGAATGACCCCAAGAGTTACGGTCACTCTGTGACAGCCTCCAAGCAGGATGGTGAGATAGAACTGCTGAAGGTGACGGTGACGGATGTTATCGACGCCGATGACCACGCCAAGGTCGTGTCCGCTGACATCTTGACTGCCGACATGGGGATCTACTTCGGGGCCTACCTGTGGCCCAAGAACCGTGAAGGCGTCAATGACGTCCGTCTGCGTGCGGTGAACAAGATCGAAGAGCTCAACATCGACAAGCCAGGGTTAGACGACCTGGAAAAGTACGGGACACTTCGTGTCTGGAGTCAAATGGGTCTCGTCCTCAATTCCAAAGGTTCTGGGAACATTGCCACCTCGACTTTTGACTACTACGTTGGGCCCAAAGACCACCGAATTATCAAGGAAGCGTTTGCCAACGATAAGACGATCAAAGAGGCATACCTGGGTGTCGCCGATGGGGAACTCACGGCTCAGTCAATTGCTTGCTGTACCAGTGGCCCTCTCGGTTGGTTGATCCAATCGGTTTCAAAAGCAGTTATTTGGCTTCTGGCCTTTTTTACCAGCCTGATCGGAAGCGCCGGTGCGGCCATCATCTTGTTGACCATTGTTGTCAAACTCCTGATGTTCCCAATCACCCGCAAGTCACAGACTTCCATGCACATTCATGGCAAAAAGATGGCCAAGCTGAAGCCTCAGATCGAGGCTCTCAAAGAGAAGTACAAGAAGGACCCGCAGAAACTTCAGAAAGCGCAAATGGCGTTGATGAAGGAAAATGACACCAAGCTTTTGCCTCTCGGAGGTTGCTTGCCGATGTTGTTGAATATCCCGGTGTTCTTCGGTCTCTTTTCTGCTATTCGCTTTGACTACTCGCTGCGGCACGCGGAGTTTCTGTGGTGTATGGACCTGTCGATGCCAGATCGTCTCATCCCAACGGAGCCGTTTGCCCTGCCATGCTTCTGTGGCCCAGGTTTGGTGATTGCCGGTCTTAATATCTTGCCTCTTTTGATGATTGCGGCGATGTTCTTCCATCAGCTGGGTATGCCTAAGTCACCAGACCCGCAAATGCAGCAACAGCAGAAGATGATGATGTTCATGCCGATCATGTTCGGTGCCTTCATGTACGCCTATGCCGCAGGCCTTTCGGTCTATTGGCTATCAAGCAGCCTCTTCGGCATCTTCGAACAACGTGTCATCAAGAAGATGTTCCCCATCGACAAAGGCGAGAAGGGTGACCTAAGCAAGCCGGGAGCTAAAGAAGTCAAGAAAGGCTAGAAATGGCTCACGCCAGTCAGATTACCCGAGGGCTTGGCGACACCATCGTCGCGATTTCCAGCCCCCGAGGATCTGGGTTTCGGGGGATCGTCCGGCTTTCCGGTGACCGTGCCGTTGAGCTCGCGGCTCGGGGGTTTGAACCAGATGGCCATGCCAAGGCCCTGACGGATCTCGATTGGCAGACCAGTGATGGCCGCATCGTTGTTGGCCGCGCGGGTGTGGCCGCGCCCGTGACCGTCTACGTCATGCGAGGTCCCCGATCATTCACTGGCGAAGACCAGGTCGAGTTGCACTTGCCGGGCTCGCCGATTCTCTTGGAGATGATCGTTGATGTGCTCAGAAGAAGTGGCGCACGTTTGGCCACTCCTGGAGAGTTCACTCAACGCGCCTTTCTTCATGGGCGAATTGACCTAACTCAAGCAGAGGCGGTGGCGGCCACGATTCATGCCCGCTCCGAAGGCGAACGTATCGCCGCCATGGGTGTTCTCGCCGGTGATCGAGCCCGGATGATTGAGTCTTATGGCGATCGCATCGCTGATCTTCTGGCCGCCGTTGAACTTGATCTGGATTTCTCAGACCAAGACATCGATATCGTCGAACCTCAAGGATTCTGCCGATCGTTGATCACTTTGGCTCGCGAGCTCCAGGTGATGGCCACGAAACCTGGAGCTGATCGTCGGACGATGTCTCACCGCCGTATCCTCCTGGTTGGTCCAGCGAACGCTGGCAAAAGCAGCCTCTTCAATGCACTTGCAGGGCAAGACCATGCCATCGTCTCTCAAGTTCGCGGGACGACACGAGATTTTCTGGAGACAGAAATCGTCGTGGCGAAAACCCATCTCGTTTTGGTCGATACCGCGGGTGCAGATCATGTCGGCAGCAAGATCGACAGCGAAGCCCATCGTTTGCGCACAAAAGAGGAAGACCTCGCCTGGCATATCGTCCAAGTTCGCTGCGGGACTTCCTGGCAGTTTTCCGCAGAAACCGATCGAAACACGACTTTTCTTGTGAGCCACGCCGATCTTGTGGCTCCGGTTGAGCGCCCAGATCTGGGGCCCAGAGCCATTTGGTTCAGCGCCGAAACTGGAGAAGGGTTGGACCGAATTCGCAATCATCTGGCAGCTTTGGTGGTCGCCGATGACAAAGGAAGCGATCAAGCCCTAGTGCATTTGGACCACCGGCACAGAGAGGGTTTTGCTGGCGCCGCGGAGGCATTGATGCGAGCTGCCGATGCCAGCCAGGGAGGATTGGGGCTTGAGCTGGTGGCCGTTGATCTACACGAAGCACGACATTGTCTCAGGGTTCTCACAGGTGCCGAATACAGCGATGAAATCCTCGATCGAATCATGAGAGACTTTTGCATTGGCAAGTAGGGGAACTACAGGGGGAGGACAGAGCGATCTGGGCAATTGTGGTCCGAGTTCGGTTTACCCAAGTGCTTTCCTGAAAGCACGTTAGGCCTTATTTTAGCGGCGCCGCCATATTCCTTCGCTACATCTTGTGTCTGGCGTGAGTGCTGCCACAATATGTGCCAATACCAACTGCATCAGATGACACAGGAGCAAGCTTTGCGTTGCCCATATTGCAAAAGCCTAAAAGACAAAGTTGTCGACAGCCGCACGGCTCTTGACGGTTTGTCGATCCGTAGGCGTCGGGAATGCGATATTTGTGGACGGCGCTATACGACCTACGAAAAAGTCGAAGAGGTGCCTTTCTTTGTCATCAAGAAAAATGGCACACGTGTCCCTTTTGATCGCGATCGCATCCGCAACGGTGTGGCAAAAGCCTGCGAAAAGCGCCCAGTGTCTGCCGAGAAAATCGAAGCGCTCTTAGTCGACATTGAGGCCCGCATCAACGAGATGTTTGACAAGGAAGTGGCTTCGAAGTTTATCGGCAACATGGTCATGGACTCACTGCAAGAACTCGACCAAGTGGCTTATGTTCGATTTGCTTCGGTCTACCGTGAATTCAAAGACGTCAATGAATTTGTCCACGAGTTACGACGTATCTTGGAGAGAGAAGCAGATGGGAAGGCTTAGAAAGGTCCGCAACGAATCTGGCCGCGTGGTTCCATTTAAGCAATCGCGAATCTCGGAGTCTATCAACGAAGCGGTCGTAGCATGTGGAGCAGGCGACAGTATCTTGGCTGAAGAATTAGCGGGCGTTGTGACTCTGTTTCTTGAGAAACGCTATGACGATGAGCAGCCTCCTTCGTTGTCTCAAGTGAGCGAAATGATCTACAAGGTCCTCGTCGAGACGGGCCATGTGCGCATCGCCAATACCTTTCGTCGCATCCAAGGCCGAGGCCAATCTGCAGCCGTTGGCGGCAATCAAGGAAGCCACGAGGATGAACCTGAAAATATCGCAACGTCCTTGGAGGTGATTGCCGGTACCGGGGGCATCCCTCAACCTTGGCGCCGAGAATTACTTTTGCGCTCTGTGCTCGATGAGACTCATATCACCGAGAGCGAAGCCGAAGAGATCGCAGTGGAAGTTGAGCGCAAACTGGCCATCGCCGGTTTAGGGCGGGTGACCACGTCGCTGATTCGCGAATTCGTCGCAGTGGAAATGGCAAGCCGCGGCCACCACACCATGCTTAACCGCTATCGACTACTTGGCGTTTCGAAACAGGAAATCGACCGCTGGTTATATCCCGAAGACGGCCGTGTGGTTGATCCCGAGGAGTCCTGTGCACGGGCTGTCTTGTCCAACTACGAGTTGGAGGAGTTGCATTCAACCGCTGTCGCCAAGGCACACATGACTGGCCGTATTCACATTCTTGGCTTGGGTCATCCCCAGAAAGTCGAAGAAGTGAGATTCGACGCCACCGGCCCTCTCTTGGCTCAAGTGGAACGGGTCGAGGACTATCTCGTCAATCTCATCACTTTGTTGCAGGGGCTGAAACCATTGGCCCGTCGACGTATCGTCATTGCCAACTTTGGTCGAGTCTTGGGGAGCTTGCCCAAGAAGGTCTCGGCCGTGGCGATGTCACGGTTTGTCAACCAGTTGCTTGATCATCTGACCCGTGTGGACGTTTTTGGGCGCCCAGTTTTTTGCCCCGTTACTCTTGAGCTTGAACTCAAGGGGGGTTGCTTATCTGGTGGAGAGCAATCACAAGCTGAGAAACTCTCTCTGTTGCTTCTTGATCGTTTGGAGACTCAAAGCGCCTTGGCGGGCCGTTTGGGCTTGACGTTCAAGCTTCATGCGCAAGCTCCCTATGAATGGCCAGATAGTCGAGTTCTTGACCAACTCTTGCTTGCGGTAAGGCGGCATAGAGGAGTCGGC
>JAJRYU010000334.1 GCA_024275615.1 Planctomycetota bacterium | reverse complement strand
TTCGCATCCCTGGGTATGCCACTCACGACAAAATTAAGATCGCCGAAAAACACCTCTTGCCTCAATTGCTCATCGACCACGGTCTGAAAAAGACCCAAGTCGGAATCGGCACATCTACCTTGCGAGCGCTCATCGAAAACTACACCAAGGAAGCGGGTGTCCGCGAGCTGAGTCGCCGCATCGCCACTGTCTTGCGGGTAATCGCTAGGAAGATCGTCGAAGGCGAAACCAAGAAACAAACGGTAAGAACCAAAGACCTGCCCACTTATCTCGGGCCGAAGAAATTCACCTCCGAAGTGGCCGATCGTCTTCGCATCCCCGGTGTGGCGACAGGGCTCGCCTGGACTCCTTTCGGCGGTGAGATACTCTTTATCGAATCAACGAAAATGCCAGGAAAGGGAAGACTCAAGCTCACCGGCCAGTTGGGCGATGTCATGCAAGAATCGGCTCAAGCGGCCATGAGTATCATTCGGGCTGAATCGAGAACACTTGGACTTGAACCGGAATTCCTCGACAAGATTGACATTCACATTCACTTTCCCGCCGCTGCTGTCCCCAAAGATGGCCCCTCAGCCGGGGTTTCCATCTTGACTGCCCTCGTCTCGTTGCTCACCGGACGCCCGGTCCGAAAAAATGTCGCCATGACTGGGGAAATCAGCCTCCGTGGCCTTGTTATGCCCGTGGGTGGTATCAGCGAGAAAGTCCTGGCGGCAAAACGCGCCGGGATCGAAACAGTCATTTTGCCCCAAGCCAACAAGGCAGACGTCGAAGAAATGCCAGAGCTGATCCGAAAAGGCCTGACATTCCATTTTGTTGACGATGTTAATGAAGTCATTTCCTTGGCCATCAGCCCCCGCAAGACCCGCCGGAAGCGTAAGCCGCTCATTGCGGAACAGGCTAATTAGTATAACGCTGCCTCTTTCGGACGAATTGAGGCTTAGAATCCGTCTCATTTGGCCACAGAAAGCAAGAAACCATAACTTGCGCTAAATACTCCTCTGTTTCCTAAGCAAATTTCTTACTAAATGCGGAAAATCACAGACTTACTTTCATCAGCTTTTGGTTGTAGAAACATAAAAGCAGAGTTGCCGGGCAAATCTTCGAGGTCAGGTCCTTGAGTTGAGTGGCAGCAGATACATAACGAGCTCAAAAGAGGTGTGTGATGGGTCTCAAACGACGTGATTTCAACAAAGTGCTACTGGCAGCAGTAGGCGGCATCGTGGCTGGTTCAACAATTGGCTGTTCATCGACGGATAACGGTGGCGGTGGCGCCGGCGCTGCCCACGCATGCAAAGGCAAGAACGAGTGCAAGGGCAAAGGCGGTTGCAAGACCGACGACAATGCCTGCGCTGGTAAGAACGCCTGCAAGGGCAAAGGCGGCTGTGCTGTGAAAGACGGCAAGGCTTCCTGCAAGGCCAAAGGTTCTTGCAACGGTAAGTAATTGATTCGATCAACGACCCCGGCCAAATCCTGGCTGGGGTTTTCTTTTCGCTATCTGTCCGCCATATTTCGCACCCATTGACATCATGATCGGGTAAATAGGGCTGGCTGGTTGACCTTCTTGTTTTCTCGCTCGACCTCAGCTTGTTCCTAGCTGAAGATCGCGCGGGACAGATTTCTTTGGAGAGCCCCAATGGGAATGAATCGACGCGACTTCAACCGTGCAATTTTGGCAGCCACGGGAGGTATCATCGCCGGAGCGACTTTTGGCTGCGGTGACAAGAAAGACACGGAATCCTCCGACGCGACAGAGTCTTCGACATCGAAGTCCTCTTCTGGTACCGACAAAAAAATGGCTGACATGGGTAGTAGCGGCAAACATGTTTGCAAGAGCCTAAACACCTGCAAGGGCAAGGGCGGTTGTAAGACCGGTGATGCCGGCTGTGCTGGCAAGAACACCTGCAAGGGCAAGGGCGGATGTGCCACCGTGAAGGCTCATGCTTGTGCAGGCAAAAATGACTGCAAGGGCCAAGGGGGCTGCGGCTCGACCAAGGGCAAGAATGACTGCAAGGGAAAGGGCGGTTGCTCCGTCCCGCTCAAGCACTGATGCATGGCGCCCCGAAACACGACTGAAGGTTTCGGGGCTTCCTCACCTGGGATTACCCATGACTGATATTCCAAATAGATGGGGCCTTCCTGATTTAGGACTCGGCATTGGTCTGCGCTCGGTCCATTACCCTCATATTCTTGAGAACTGGCCGGCTATCGATTGGTTCGAGATCATCTCCGAAAACTACATGGAGACCGAAGGGCGCCCGCTCTACATTCTAGACCAAGTCGCCGAGCGATACCCTATCGCCATGCATGGAGTCTCCCTGTCCATTGGCAGCACAGATCCTCTCGATTGGGACTACCTGGGAAAACTGAAAAAACTCGCCAAGCGAATCAATGCAAAATGGTTGGGTGATCACTTGTGCTGGACAGGGGTGGCTGGCAAAAACGGCCATGATCTCTACCCTGTGCCAACCAACGAAGAAAGTCTGACTTGGGTAGTCGATCGTATTCGCCAAGTTCAGGACTTCCTGGAACGCCCCTTAGTGATGGAGAACCCATCGACGTACGTCAGTTTCACTGCCAACACGATCAGTGAACAAGAGTTCATCGCTCGCATGGCCGAAGATAGCGACTGTGCCCTCCTCCTGGATGTCAACAACGTCTATGTCAGTGGGCGGAACCATGGCTTTGATCCCGTCGCCTACTTGGAAGAAATCCCCTTGGACCGCGTGGTTCAAATCCATCTGGCGGGCCACACGGACAAGGGAACTCACTGCATCGACACTCACGATGGTATTGTCATTGATGAAGTGTGGGAGCTCTACAAATGGGTCATGGACCGGGCTGGCAACCGTTCTACCCTCTTAGAATGGGACGACGAAATCCCGACGTTTGAAGAAGTCCACGCCGAGGTAAAACGCGCTGCGCGTTTTCGAAAGGACGCGGCCCACAAATGAACAAGACAGCCAAGAACTTGGATCGATTCGAACGTTGGATGCTTCACGTTGTGTCACACCCAAAAGGACTGGAAGCAGGTCTTGCCAGCGACGAAGCTAAGAGCACGTGGCCCAACAATGACCTCGAGGATATTTGCCAAGCAGGGCCTGAGCTCAGTGCCTTGGAACGGATGCGTGTCTATTCCGACATGTATTATTGGCGTCTTATTGATGTTCTCGCTGAGGACTACCCGACCGTCCGTTTTGTCTTGGGTGGCGACGATTTCTATGACTTCGCGATTCAGTACATTCACCGTTTTCCATCGACGTCTCCCAATCTCTCGCACTTGGGACAACACCTACCTCTATTCATCGCTGAAACTGAATATGAAGTGGCACAAAGAGAGTTTTTGGTGGATGTGGCTCGGGTCGAACGTGCTTCTAGTCTTTGTTTTGATGAGAAAGACAGGCCCAGCATTCCATCTGAGGAGCTCTTGGGGATTCCCCCGGATTCCTGGGGTGACGTCCGATTGGACCTGATTCCCGCCCACCAACTCCTTGAACTTAACTTCCCTGTTGACGACTTCATCCAAGCCCACCGTGAAGATCAGCACATGGAAATCCCTGAGCGAGAGCCAAGTTGGATACTGGTCTATCGCCGCGAGTACTCGATCTGGCGATCATCGATATCCGAG
>JAJRYU010000025.1 GCA_024275615.1 Planctomycetota bacterium | reverse complement strand
GGTCGCGTTCGTCAAGGCAGCCAGCCTAAACCTGACTCACACGCGAATCCCCGATGCGGCAAGCAAGCGAAAAATCATGCGAGCTGTTGAACGTGCCACCGACTCCAGGCAGCGCCGCCGCGTCTTACGATTACTTGGTTTGTCGAGTGCCCGCTATCATTCATGGCGACGATCCGAATTGGGCTGTGACCTGGACGATCAGAGTTCTTGTCCTTCTTCGATTCCGAGCCGTTTGACAATCACCGAGATCGCAGCGATGAGGGAAATGGCAACTTCGCCTGAGTATCGGCACGTGCCGACTGGCACCTTGGCCATCCTTGCCCAACGTCTCGGTCTTGTCTTTGCCTCGCCAACGACTTGGTACAAACTCGTGCGCGAACGCAACTGGCGACGCCCACGACTTCGAGTCCACCCTGCCAAACCGAAGGTCGGCATCCGAGCAAAGAATCCCGACGAGATGTGGCACATCGACATGACCTTGATCCGGCTACTCGATGGGACAAAGGCGTATCTTCATGCCGTCATCGACAACTACTCCCGACGTATCCTTGGCTGGAGAATTTCTGACTCCTTTGATCCTGGTAACACTATTGAAGTGCTACGCGATGCAGTTGGAGACTGCGTCAAGAAAGAAGACTGCCCCACGGTCATGACCGATGCCGGAGTCGAAAACGTGAACAGATCAGTCGACGCGCTCATCGATTCCGGATTCATCAAACGAATCATCGCACAAACCGAACTGAATTTCTCAAACTCAATGATCGAGGCATGGTGGCGAGTACTCAAGCATCAGTGGCTCTTTCTCAACTCACTCGACAGTGTGGCCAAAGTGGAACGGCTCGTGAAGTTCTACGTCGAAGAGCACAATGTACATCTGCCCCACACAGCATTCTCTGGCCAAACTCCTGACGAGATGTACTTTGGTCGGGGTGACGGCATTCCTGAACAGCTGAAGAAGAAACGAAGAGAAGCGCAGCTGGAACGTCTCGAAAGAAACCGGGCCTTATCATGCGGGATCTGTGAGGAGGGTTTTGAAGCCGCTTAGCCCTCGCAAGGTGATTGACTCTATGAATTCCCGGACTCTTCACCTCGGCTCTCAACGGCGGTAAGGCGAGAGACTATCTGTGCGTCGATTGCCGAGGATTGTGTCAGGGGGACGCCCAGAGAACGACGGCTCAAGTGACGAGTTCTCGACACAAAATCAACGATAGGTTCGCGTGGTCAGCACGGCAAGGAACGGTGGAGAACGCGTTCTTCAGGTACAAGAAAATTATTGGGGGGAGGCTTCGATCAAGGTGCAAGGAGACTCAAGAAACTGAAGCGATGTTGGCCTGCAATATCTTGAATAAGATGTTGGCAGCAGGTCAACCAGTTTCTGTCAAGATCGCGAGCTGAAATGGGCAGTTGGAGCTACCGCTCTCGCTTCAGATTCTTTGCTGCAACAACGCCCAAAAGAGTCGTCTCTCTTACTTGTTGAAACCCAGAATCCGCGCATCGTGACGCCCACTGCCTTCCGCAAATCCTCTCCAACCCTACCCAGCCAGCCAGGCAGTCCAGCGTGAGGTGTGTCCCTACCGTTTATTCAACACACCGTCGCCGCAACGACTAACACCGTTCGAATTTCACCGCACTTCGATCAAGCGATTCGGTCAATAATGTGACGATCCAAGGTTTCGTTCGTCGGATTGGATCGGTGAAACACTCGGGCGATCAACGACAAAGATTCGATGAAATATCGCGGACCTGAAATTCGGCTTATGATGTCGGGTTAGG